>JBILRD010000258.1:0-3956 GCA_044372845.1 Saprospira sp.
ATCTATACCCTAGAGATATTTTTGAAAAACTGGAATTTGATAAAATACTATCAATAATAGAGTCCTATTGCCTTGGAATAACTGCAATGGAAAGAGTTTCTAAAATTGCTCCAACTAGTCAAGCTCAAATAATTGAAATTCAATTGGAGGAGGTGTATGAATGTAAAAAAACATATGAGCACCCTCAGACATTTCCAGTTTTTGCCTATACAGATATTCAGGATGATCTTAAATTACTCGCCATAGAGGGTTATGTACTTTCTCCAGAAAGTCTAAAGGACATATCTATTTTACTTAAAGGAGTTCAAAAATATTACAGTTTTTTTTCACCCAAAACCGAAAACAGGGTATTATTCCCCAATCTATATCAGTTAATCAGATGGACAGATTTTGATGAAGGTCTGATTAAATCAATTGATAAAGTGGTGGATGAAGAGGGTAATATTAGAGCTGATGCATCTCCTGATCTGCTCAAGATTGTAAAACTGCAATCCTCAAAGAGGCAGGAATTGGATAAAAAATTCCGACAAGTTGCAACTGTTTACCTCGGCAAGAATTATCTGGCAGATAATGTCGAAAGCTTTAGGAATGGTAGACGGGTTCTGGCAGTATTTGCTGAATACAAAAGACAAATCAAAGGAATTTTACACGATGAATCTTCAACAGGGAAGACTGTTTTTATTGAACCAGAGGAGGTTATTGACATTAACAATGATTTATTTGATCTTGAGCAGGAATATAAACGTGAAATATTCAGAATTATCAGGGTATTAAGTAGTACTTTGAGACCCTACGTTGATACAATCTCAAAATATTTTGAAATTACAGTAAAGTTTGATGTTATTCAAGCTAAAGCTCAGTTTGCTCATCGTGTCAATGCCGTCAAGCCTAAATTATTCAATAACCCACATTTTAAGATCGAAAGGGCTTTTCATCCTTTACTACTGGTTAAAAATTCAAAATCAAGCCAAAAAACAGTACCATTTGATTTTAAATTACTCCATGAAAATCGAATTTTAGTTTTGAGTGGACCAAATGCTGGAGGTAAATCCATCAGTATGAAGGCTGTAGGTTTATTGCAAATCATGCTACAATCTTCCATATTAGTACCTGTGGAAGAGGGTTCTGAAATGGGAATTTTTGATAAATTATTTGTCGACATCGGCGATCAACAATCTTTGGAAAATGAATTAAGTACTTATAGCTCGAGGCTCGAAAATGCAAAATTCTTCCTTGAAAATGCTGATCAGAAATCTTTGGTTTTGATTGATGAATTTGGTTCAGGTACTGATCCTAAAGCAGGAGCAGCAATAGCTGAATCAATCTTAAAAGACCTCAATCAAAAAAGAGTTTATGGTGTTATTACTACTCATTATTCAAATTTGAAGACTTTTGCTTTTAACAACAGAGGACTTGTCAATGGTCATATGGTTTTTAACATGAAAGCTTTATCTCCAACCTATGAACTGAAAATTGGTAAACCAGGCAGCTCTTATGCCTTTGAGATTGCCAACAAAACTGGACTTTCTGAAAAAATTATCAACTACGCAAAACGCCAGGTCGGAGAAAAAGAATTGAATTTTGATGAGATGATTATTGATTTGCAAAAGGAAAAACAACAATTACAAGAAACTCAAAAATCTTTGGAAGAACAGCAAAAACAACTGGATCAGTTGATTAAAAATTATGAATATGCTCAAAAAGAGTTAGAGTTCGGGAGAAAAAAATTAAAGGTTCAAATTAAAGAAATAGAATTACTTGATCTCCAGAAAAATAATAAAGAAATTCAAAAATTACTTAAAGAATTAAGGGATGAGGATGACAAACAGAAAGCATTATCCAAAGCCCAGGAAATTTTAAATAAAAGCAAGGAGGAGCAAGTATTCCTACATGAAAATATCGAAACAATCAAGGAAGATATCTACAAGGTTTACGAGGAAAAAGACCATGGAGTTATTGAAGTAGGATCGATGGTAAAGATGAGAGATGGAGGGATGACTGGTACTGTTAAAGAAATCAAGAAAAAGGAAGCTTTTGTAGAGATGGAGCACATTAGTATCACCGTCAAGTTGAGAGATTTAATTTTAATTTCTAATCCAATAGAATTGAATCAGGGAAATAAAATCAAAATGGAAATTTTACAAAAACAATCAGTTTTTGATAATTCAATCGACATCAGAGGAATGAGATATGAAAATGCACTGGAAACTTTACAAGATTTTCTGGATAATGCATTACTCTCTAACGCATTGGAAATCAAAATAATTCATGGTAAAGGATCTGGAATATTAAGAAAGGCTGTTAAGCAAAAACTGAGAGAATATCCAAACATCAAAGAAATAAAATATGCCAGTCCTGAACAGGGGGGTGATGGTAAGACTATTGTAGTTTTTGAATAGAAAACTGTAACCTAAAAATGATTTCTTTAATAATTATAGGTGTTTGATAATGAAGTAAATAGTGTTTGTTTTTTATCATTTTTAAAACTTCGGGGTTAAAATTTTTTGAAAATTTGAATTGCCGTTTAATTGAACTTAAAAAAATGATTGGCAAAACAGACCCACCTATTTTGTAGAGACTGGAGAAATAAACAATGGGCCAAGAAAAAATACAGTAACTGTTCAATACCAAATATTTTTCTAGTAATTTGTCGAATCTATTTTCTTAAGATTTTGTTCTATTGATATTTAGTTGGTGTTAATGTCTTTAAGCCAATGAATATTATTAGTAGTTTTTTATTTACGATGCAGTATATAAACCCTTTTAAAATATTTGATTTAGATTCAAAATATGTGGATTATAAGTCTATTGAACTGATCAGAAATCAAATTGAAAATGAATATAATCGATATTCAAAGTATGATTATGTTACATTTAATGGCACAAAACTTCAAATCCAGGAATTAAAGTTCTGTCTCCATGAACTAGAAAATGAAACTACCAGAAAATTTCATCTTCATATCCTCGAGGATGCAGAATTATATAATTTTTTAGAATATGGTCATCCTGATTTACTTAAAAATAGATTTGAGTTGATTGGCGACTCAGATTTTATTGATTTTGTGCTTCCTCATTTTGCACAGCAAATAAGTGAAACCCTGTTGCAGGGAATTAAAACTGAGGATCAGAACACAATCGATCTTGTATTAAAATTTAAACTTCCCATGATCGAAGTTTATGAAAATTTTTATTACCAAGATTCTGCAGAATATTTAAAAAATTATTCAAATGATTTTGATATTGATCATGAAGATAGTAGATGGAGGGTAATGTCTGAAAGAGAGATATTATCTACTTTTTCTGATAGGCTAATAAAGATTATCAATTCATTGCCAAGTTATTTCGAGGAATCTAGAACTCAATTGGCAGTTGAATTAAAAGATTTTGCAGATCAACTCAGCTCTAAATTTGGAAGAACTGACGCTGCATTAGCCATACTAAACCAAGTACTTAAACTAAATATAAAAACAGATTTTAAAAAAGAAATTCAGGGGATAAAGAAACAGATTAGCCCGGGTTTTAATAAAATGCCTCTCTTTCTTGTTGTAGGAATGTCGATTGTTGCATTATTGTTTCTTCTGAAATGGGTTGAAAATACCTTTTTTTAAAATTAGGAATTAGTTAAAAAATCCCTTTTTTAAATTATTTTCGCATTTTGATATTGAACACAAAAATCATATTTTACACATAATGGATAATATTCGTAATTTTTGCATTATAGCTCATATTGATCATGGGAAAAGCACACTTGCAGACAGGATGTTGGAGATGACCAACACTATTTCTGCGAGAGATATGCAGAACCAGGCCCTTGATGACATGGATCTTGAAAGAGAGAGGGGTATAACAATAAAAGCTCACGCTATTCAACTAAATTATATTCAGGATGGGGTAGAATATATTTTTAATCTTATAGACACCCCTGGTCATGTGGATTTTTCTTATGAGGTTTCAAG
>JBILRD010000259.1:0-3947 GCA_044372845.1 Saprospira sp.
CAAATTTTTGAAGCTGACCCAAAAACGGTGATTTCAAAATATTTGCAGCTTTTAGATTTAGATCCTGGCAATATTTCTATTCACCTTAGACTCGGAATTATATATCTTAAAAATCAACAATATTCAGCGGCCAAGGAACACTTTTATTTTATTCAGGAGCAAAAAGATTCAGGATTATACCCCGATAGTTATTGGTTTTTAGGGCTCATTCACTTAATAGAGGGAAATCGTTCAAAGGCCGATCAATACTTTAAAGCCTGCTTAAATTCGAAATGTACCTGTAAAAAAGAAGCTCAGTCGATGATTGATGCACTATGAGATTTAAAATGCCAAGATGCCAACTATATGACTTTTCAATTAAAATCTGTTTTTATCCGTTTTGGGTATTAACAGGTTTAGTCTTTTTGCTAATCTCTTCCAATGTTTCCTATTCACAGGATAGTCTAAGCTTCATCATTCAGTTAGATAAAAATTGTAAGGACAAAGATCTAAAAAATATACTTTCCAATGAATTGGATACTTTTTTGTATTCCCAGGCTAAAGAGCAATTGAAAACAATCAGAAAAAAACTGATTGACAATGGTTATTTACAATCGACACTTCTAACTGATAAAACAACACAAACGAAGTATTCAATTATTTCAATTATTCCCGGAAATAGATTTCGCTGGTCAAATCTTGAAAATGGCAATATCAGTCCTGAAATCCTAGAGGAGTTAAACTACGGAGAGTTAACTTTCAAAAACAAGATTTTTAATCGAAAAGAACTTTCCATTTTCCAATTAAGAATTTTAAAATACGAGGAGAACAATGGATTCCCCTTTGCTTATATATTTTTAGACAGTATTCAGGTTCAAAGTGACAGCCTTATTTCGGCAAAAATCTATTTAGATCAAGGGCCTGAAATCAGAATTGACAGCTTTCAACTTGAACCAAAAATAAAAGACAACAGTCCTCAGAAAATCAGGATTTCAAAAAAATATCTGATGAACTACCTTGGAATAAAAAAGGGCAGTCTTTACAACGAGGAACAAATTATAAAATTGAGAACGAAAATCCGGGAACTTTCTTTTTTGAATTCTTACCGAGATCCACAGGTTTTATTCAGAGAGAATCATGCAACTATTTTATTGTTTTTGGAAAGCAGGAACTCCAGTAAGTTCGATATTCTATTCGGACTCCTTCCAAGCACCAATCCTGTTACCCGTCAACAACAATTTAACTTTACAGGAAATGTAAATATTGATTTAGTTAACAGTTTTGGAAGAGGGGAAAGAATTTTAGCCAGCTGGCAACAATTTCAAAGAGGAAGATCTGAATTAAAACTTGGCTTCTCCTACCCTTTTTTGTTTAATACCCCTATCGGTATTGATGCAAAATTTGAATTATACAACAGAGATTCTACTTATATCGACATCATTCCCGAGTTGGGACTTTCTTACATGTTTGACGGAAACAATTATTTGAAAGTCTTCTGGAAAAATATGACTACAAACGTTCAGAATCCAAATATAAATTCAGTTCTGATCAATAAAAGGCTACCATCAATACTGGATGTCAGAAATAATTCTTTTGGATTGGAATATTATTTTCAAAGATTAAATTACCGTTGGAATCCCATCAAAGGATTTGAATTGAAAGTTACTAGTTCAGTCGGTTATAAAAACATAAAACCTAACAATGCGATTATTTCGCTGACTGATCCTGCTGCACCGGATTTTTCTTTTTCCTCTCTTTATGATAGCTTAAATCTTAGATCGGTACAATATAATGCCCAATTCTCCTATGCCCACTACTTTAAACTTTGGAAACAATTATGTCTGATGGGCAGGTACAGAACAGCGATTGTGTACAATAATAATAATCAGTTGTACAACAATGAATTATTAAGACTTGGCGGACAGCAAATCATGAGAGGGTTTGACGAACAAAGTATTTTCGCATCCTGGTATCAGGTTTTAACCACTGAACTCAGATTTCTTTTGGGAACTAACTCCTATGCTTACCTATTCGGAGATTTTTCCCATGTCCAAAACAACAGTGTAGAGAATAATAATAATACTTTTAGATATGGATTTGGATTGGGTATAGCTTTAGAAACAAAAATTGGTATTTTTGGCCTGAGCTATGCCTTGGGCACATCGATAGACAATCCAATAATTTTCAGAAACGGCAAAGTTCACTTTGGCTACATAAATCTTTTTTAATATGGTAGAAATAAATATTATCAGAAAGAAATTCCCCATGTTGGCAGAATCAGCTCTTCAACAGGAAATCTCTAATGTTGGGGAACTTCTAACATTTGAGGCAGGCGAAACCATCATGGATTATGGTAATTATATAAGATTTGTTCCCTTGGTGGTCGAAGGAACAATAAAGGTATTGAGAAAATCAGCAGAAACAGAAAACGAACTTTTTCTATATTATTTAAATGGCGGCGATACCTGTGCCATGGCATTTACCTGCTGTATGATGCATCGAAAAAGTGAAATCCGTACCGTAGCAGAAGATGAGGCAACAATCATTACAATTCCACTAAAAAGCATGGAAGAATGGATGACTAAATATCCCAGTTGGAAAAACTTTATCATGCTATCTTACAACCAAAGGTTTCAAGAATTATTCAACGCCCTGGACAAAATTGCTTTCTTGAAAATGGATGAAAGACTGTTGAAATATCTGGCCTCTAAGTCCAGAACACTCAACAGCAAAGTCCTTGAAATAACCCATCAAGAAATAGCCAGAGAACTTAATGCCTCCAGAGAAGCAATTTCAAGGCTATTAAAAAAATTGGAACAGTCAAATCTCCTCAGCCTTGGAAGAAATAAAATTATTTTGAATAAAAGTCCTGAGGTTTTAGAGGATTGGTCAGTAGATTAAAAATGCTATTACTTTTTATCTTTTTATATCATTGAATATTTGAACTATTTGAACTCTAAACTGTCTTAATGTTTTTAGAATTTAATTAAATAAAAGATTATGAAAACTATCACAAAAATAACCTCTTTCTTATTTGTTTTGGCCCTTCTATTTTCTTTCAAATCAGATCAAGGCAAAACAGTCTATGATTTTACGGTTGAAGATATTTCCGGAAATAAAGTTAGCCTCTCTAAATTCAAGGGCAAAACCTTGTTGATTGTAAATGTTGCTTCTAAATGCGGATTAACTCCACAATATGAAGACTTGGAGGCTTTTTATAAAAAACATGCAAAAAGTGGTGTAGAAATTCTAGGATTTCCAGCCAACAACTTCATGGGTCAAGAACCAGGTTCAAATGCTGAAATTAAGAAATTTTGTTCCAGCAAATATGGTGTAACCTTCAGTATGTTCAGCAAAATATCCGTAAAAGGATCTGACATACATCCATTGTACAAATACTTGACGTCCAAATCAGAGAATGGTTACATGGATGCACCTGTAAAATGGAATTTCCAGAAGTTTGTCATCAACAAAGAAGGTAAATTGGTGGATGTTATCATGCCATCTGAAAAGGTATCAGACAAAGAAGTAGAGAAAAGAATTCTCAAGCATTTAAAGTAAAACTTAAAGCTTAAAATTCATATCTCGCCAAAGGAGTGATACTTTGATCACTAAATTCCCCTTTTAGATATTTAAAATGTGCTGTCATGGCAATCATGGCAGCATTATCTGTACAGTATTTAAAATCCGGAATAAAGGTATTCCAGCCTTTTCTGGCGCCAATTACCTGAAGCTCCTCTCTTAATTTACTGTTTGCGGATACACCTCCTGCAATGGCAATTTCCTTGATTCCGGTTTGCTTTGAAGCGGCTACCAATTTATTCATTAGAATACTGATAATTCTGTCTTGAACCGAAGCACAGATATCATTTAGATTTTCTTTTATAAAATCAGGATTTGATGCTGTTTCCTTCTGAATAAATCTCAAAACATTTGTTTTCAATCCACTGAAGCTAAAATCAAAATCC
>JBILRD010000260.1:0-3904 GCA_044372845.1 Saprospira sp.
TATCGTTTTAGCATGAACAGGTTGTATTCAATCAAAACATGAAATTGAAAATAAAAAGATGAATTATAAATTTAAACATTTAAAAGTATTCGGTTCCGTCGAAAATCTATATGGCAACGAAAAGAAATACCGTAGAGTTTTTGACGAATTGGAGTGTAAATATATTTATTCGGAATTTGCTTTTTACAACAAACTTTTTGATGAAGAAGATTGGGATGTAAATGTCAGACTAGTATGTATTAAGGTAGATACTGATACTCAGATTTGTGAATTAAAAAAAGCATACAAAGTTACTAAAGATATCAATCTTTTTACTGTCCGGGAAGGTTGGGGAACTCCAAATCCAGGGTGGTGGAAAGCAGGAAAATACAGATGGGATGCTTTTATTGAGGATACTTTTATAGCCTCCTCTTTTTTCTTTATTACAAACGGAGGATTAGTTACTGAAACAGAAAATCCATATGTAAGCATCAAGCAGGTCAAGCTGTTTGAAAGTCTTATGAGTGGTACTCCCCTTGGACAGAGGAAATATCTGAAAACTTTTGCTAAAAGTGGTACACGCTACATCAATATCGAAATGTCTATTGATATATTGAAAGAGCAGGAGGTTTTACCATTGGAGTTTCAGTTTAATTTTTATAATGATGCAGGTCAGCACAAGGCTTACATGGAATATTTTTCTGAAATAAAGGATAAGAAAAAGACTTTGACTTTTGACACCGGATTTGGTGTAGATACTGGCGGGTATTGGTTTGAAGATAAATATACCCTTGAGATTATTTTCATGGATCAACTGATAGGGGTTGTTCCATTTTCTGTTGCCATAGAAGAGGAGGAAAGTGAAGAGTTGCCCTTTAATATCAATGGGCGTAAACCTATTGTTTCGGAAGAGATAGAAACTGAGTTGGAAGAGGAAAAAATATTGACTTTTGAGGAAGCAACAGCAGAACTTAACGCTTTAATCGGTCTGGGCACTGTAAAAGAACAGATTGATGAATTGTCAACCTACCTGAAATTTATTAAAATTCGCAAAGAAAAAGGATTTAAAGAGAATGCTGATTTTAATCTTCATTCAGTTTTTACGGGCAATCCAGGTACCGGTAAAACTACTGTTGCCAAACTATTGGGGCAAATATACCATAGCCTTGGTTTGTTGTCAATTGGACATGTTCACGAAGTAGGCAGGGTAGATTTGGTAGGTGAATACATTGGGCAAACAGCTCCAAAGGTTCAAAAAGCCATCGAAAAGGCTCGCGGTGGTATTTTATTTGTTGATGAAGCCTATGCCCTGACTCCGCAGGGAGATGATGGCAGAGATTTTGGTCGTGAGGTTATTGAGGTTTTGATCAAGGAGATGTCTGATGGAAAAGGGGACCTGGCAATTATTTTTGCTGGTTATCCCAAAGAAATGTCAGCTTTTGTTGCTCAAAATCCTGGAATGAAATCGAGAATTCAAAGCATCATCAATTTTCCTGATTATACTCCTGACGATCTTATGCAGATCGCAAGGTATTCCTCAGATAAACGCGACGTTAAATTAGATGATCAGTCATGGGAATTTCTCAACAGAAAGATTTATGAGCAGTACAGAAACAGAGATGATCATTTCGGAAATGCACGTTATGTCAATGCCATCATCGAAGAATGTAAGCAAAATATGGCTCTGCGTCTCATGAAATTGGGAGCGGAGGAATTGGAAAAGTTGGACGAAACAGCTCTTGCGACTGTTACGCTGGCTGATATTGAAAAAACATTTGGATTGAGCAACAAGTCAAATGTACAAATCCCGGTGGATGCCCTTATGTTGAATGAGGCATTGAATGAACTTCATAATTTGGTGGGATTGGATGAAATCAAGAGAGATATTGACGAGATGGCCAAACTGGTAAAGTATTATACTGAGATTGGTCGCGATGTTAAAAAGGCTTTCTCTTTGCATTCCGTTTTTGTGGGAAATCCAGGTACCGGTAAAACTACAGTTGCCAGAATTATTGTTAAAATTTACAAAGCTTTGGGTGTGCTTGAAAAAGGACATCTGGTAGAAACCGACAGAAAAGATTTGGTAGCTGGTTATACTGGACAAACAGCTATTAAAACAGACGAAGTGATTCAATCTGCCATGGGTGGTGGTTTGTTTATCGATGAGGCCTATGCCTTAACGGAAGGTGGTACAGGAGATTTTGGTCGCGAAGCAGTAGATACTTTGTTAAAAAGAATGGAAGATCAGCGCGGTAAATTTATGGTGATAGTTGCCGGTTATACTGATGAAATGCGTAAATTTTTGGAAAGCAATCCCGGGTTGATGTCCCGATTTGACAGAACTTTAAAGTTCAATGATTACAGTGCCGATCAACTCTTTACAATTGCGACAGATATGTTGGAGTCTAATGATTTATTATTGGACGAAGCAGCTGCAACTCATTTAAAAGCTCATATTGATAATCTCCTGGCACATAAACACAAATATTTTGGAAATGCCCGAACCATCAGAAAGATTATTGATGAGGTAGTAAGAAGACAAAACCTCAGGTTAGCCGATACATTAGCATCTGAAAGAACGGCTGATATGGTCAAGACAGTCATTTTGAAAGATGTATCAGAAATCAATCTGATAGAACAAGAAGAAAGCAAAGAAAAAAGAGGAATCATCGGTTTTAACAGATAATTTTCGGTCAATCTTATATTTAGGGAATGTCAGGTCAAGAAGAAAATAAAATCATACTCACTGAAAGAGAACTGTCTCTCCTGAATAGCAAAAGAGGATTTGTTGAGTTGTTGAAAAGTAAAGAATACAATCTTAATAAGATCTTGGAGGAGCTCCATTACATGGAAGAGCTTGAACTGCTTAATATTGAGATGGTGAAACTTCAAAACTGGATTTTAGAAAATCACCTTAAAGTGTTGGTGATTTTCGAAGGAAGGGACGCAGCAGGTAAAGGTGGAACGATCAAGAGAATGACAGAATTCCTAATGCCCAGATACCACAGGGTAGTAGCCTTGCCTAAGCCAAGTGAGATTGAAAAGGGGCAGTGGTATTTTCAAAGATATATTCCACACCTTCCAGCGAAAGATGAGATCGTGTTTTTTGACAGAAGTTGGTACAATAGGGCAGTTGTTGAGCCGGTAAATGGCTTTTGTACTGAAAGTCAGTATGAATTATTCATGTCGCAAGTGAATGACTTTGAAAAAATGTTGATGGAGGACGGTATTATTCTTTTCAAATTTTGGTTGGATATCACTAAAGAAGAGCAGGTTAAAAGACTGGAGAGCAGAAGAACAGACCCATTAAAGCAATGGAAAATTGGTCCTTTGGATGCCAAGGCTATTGATATCTGGGATTCGTATTCCGCTTATATTGATGTGATGCTGAACAAAACCAGCAATTCATCTCCCTGGTTATTTGTGGATGCAAATAATAAAAAGAAAACTAGATTGGAGTGTATCAGACATTTGCTTAATTCCATGTATTATGAAGGGAAAAGAGCTGTTCCAATAAATTTATTACCTGATAAAAAAATTATCAAAGCAATTGAGATTTAATTGTTTTTGATTCCATTTTTATTTTTTTCGATAGAATAATCCTAAGTTTACTATATCTAAACAATTTGTAGATAAAACCAAAATTGCCTAAAATGAAACCTTTCCAATCTGTTTTTTCCCTGTTATGGTATGTCATTGCCTTTTTAAACATTGGTCTTGTTTTTCTATTGGAAAATGTAATAGGCGGCAGTCCCATTATCTATCAAGTACTTAGATATATTTTAATTGCTTTTCTTTTTTTAGTCTCTTTCAAACAAAAAAAATTATCGTTCTGGATTTTCTCCTCTATGATCCTCGGAGTTGAAGTAGGGATGGACTTTCCGGCTTTTGCTATGGAGATGGAACGATTTGGAAAAATATTCTT
>JBILRD010000261.1:0-3903 GCA_044372845.1 Saprospira sp.
ATATGCAGATTATACTTCAGCTCAAAAATTCCTGAAGAGAGCTGTTGATATGTCCTTCAATGAGGCGGAATTGAATGCCTTGTCCAAATCAGCCTTAGCTGTAGCCTTGTCAGCTAATCTGGATGCTAAATCTGATCAACTGGTCAATGAATCTTTAAAATCAGCTCCTGATAATCCTGATATTCTCTACAATGTCTCCCAAAGCTATCTGTTGAAAAAAGACAATTTTGGACAGTCAGAACAATACATCAATAAACTATTGTCAGTAAATCCTAAAAATCCCTACTATAATGCTTTGCAGGCCGGTTTATTGTACAGGCAATCAAAATATTCAGAGTCAAAAATAAAGTTTGAACAATCTTTTTCGTTCAGTTTGTCAGAAGATGTAATGACTGATGATGTGGTACTTTTGGAGAGTTATGGAGATGTATTATTCAAATTAAATAAAATTGAAGAAGCAAAAAGCTATTGGAAAAAGGCCTTGAGCTTAGGAAGCTTGTCAGCTGCTCTAAACAAAAAAATTGAATCTTTGAAAATCGATTAGTCAAAATATGGGTATAAATAAATTATCTTTTAAAATGTTCCAGTTTGACAAAATATTGATTTTGTTGCTTTCACTCATTTTGTTTAACTCTTGTAAGACTGCTACTCTGGTACAGGGAACCAATCTGAAGAAAAAAAATACTGCTTTTCTACTTAAAAAATTAGAAGAAAACCGATTGGATTATGATTGGTTTTCTGCCAAGGCCAAGGTTAAATTTGAGGGCCAGGGGCAGAATGTATTATTTACCACCATTCTTCGACTCAAAACGGACAGTATAGTCTGGATGAAGGTTCAAAAAATCAGCATCGAAGGAATGAGGGTCAGAATGGATAAAGATAAAGTCGAAGTATTGAACAGACAGGACAATCAATATATCCTGGAGAGCTTTGAGTCACTGAGCAGGAAAATGCCATTGTCACTTCAACTAAAAGATATTGAAGATCTGTTGGTTGGAAATCCATTGATGAAGGATAATATTGTTTTTGAAAGTTCCATAGATAACGGAATGTACCTTTTGGAAGGGGAGATGAATAGCTCCAATATGAACCAGATTCAAAGTAAGAATGTAAAGGTTAAACTTTGGATGAATCAGGATTACCAGCTTTCAAAGTTGTATGCCAAAATGGATCAAAATACTATAGAAGCAAATTTTGCTGATTATCAGATGGTTGATGGAAAAACATCGATTCCATTTGAAAAAGATATCAAACTGGAAGGTCCTGAATCAGGCACTATCAGAATGAAAATAAATTTTAATTCTGTAGAACTAAATCAGGTTCAAGACTTTAAATTTGAAGTTCCGGAACATTACGAACAGGTGATTGAAGGTAAAAAGATCAATAAAAACTAAGCCCCTTTCAAGATTTTCAGCCAATGATGAAATTGCTAAGATTGTCCATTGTTTTTATAATCCTGAGCATAGGATTGATCATCTCCGCTCAAGATAGTCGCAGTAATCTTGAAGCCAAGAGAAAAGATTTGGTAAAACAAATAGAAAGCACCTCCAAATTGCTGAATCAAACTTCAAAGTCCAGACAGAATACTGTCTATGAATTGGGAATTTTGCAAAAGCAAATCAACTCCAGAGCAGAATTGATCAAGGTTTCTAAGTCCGAAATGGATTCAATCGATATGTTGATCATCTGCAAGCAAGAGGAAATTGAAAAAATGGAGGATAGATTGTCCAAAATGAAAAAATCCTACAGAAAGGTGCTTTTACAGCTTTATAAATACAAGTCTTCCGATAGAACCATTCATTTTTTAGTTTCCAACAAAGGATACAAGAAAATATATGAAAAGCAAGTTTTTTTATCTCAATTGGAAAAAAGAAGGAGCGAACAAGCCCGTCTGATAAGAGAAGTACAACAAACACTCAGATATGATGTGGAAGATTTGGAAGAGCAAAAAACAGAAAAACAGAAATTATTCGAAGAGATTGATGTTCAGAATAAGGAACTGAACCTCGAAATAGCTGAAAAAGATAAAATTATCAAGCAATTAAAATCGAAAGAAGACATTCTTAGAAAGGAGCTTAAGGATAAAGAAAATTCAAGAAAAAATTTAAACAATCAGATAGAAAAAGTTATCAGAGAACAACAGGCACTGGCTAAAAAACAAGCAGAAGCAAAGGCTAGAGCCAATGCAAATTCAAAAAGTACTAACAACAAAAATAACTCAGCAAAGTCTACAAAGCCAGCCCCGGTTATTACAGATGATTCTCCCTTTGCAAGAAGTAAAGGAAAACTTTTTTCACCCGTCAGCGGTGGTGTGATAGTATCGAGATTTGGGAAACAACAACACCCACTTTTTGATCAGGTTTTTACTTACAATAATGGAATTGATATCAGAACAGCTGGCGAATCAGATGTTAGGACCGTTTTTGATGGTTCTGTGGTAAGTATTTTTCCTGTACCTGGAAATGGCAGTGCCGTGATGTTAAAACATGGAAATTATTACACCGTTTATTCAAATTTGAACTCCACCAATGTTAAAATTGGCGAGGAGTTAAAAAATGGTGAAACATTAGGAGCTGTGGGAAAAGATATAAAATCAGGAAATTTTATTCTACATTTTGAGGTTTGGAACGGTAAAAATAAAGAGAATCCTGAGGATTGGATAAGGTAAAAAAAAAGATAGAAGAGGCAGGCGGTCCCCCAACCGCCTGCATTCTATCTAGAATTGAACCCCTATCTTAAACTTTATTGTCAAAGTAACTTTTAAAGTCGTTTATCTAATACTCTTTTAGTATGATACTGATGCAAATTAAAATATTATTAAATTAATGTCAAAACATTTATTCGATTTTTTTTGTTAAAATTTGTTTTTTAACAGTATTAAGTATCAATAAATTATAATTGCAAAAATAGTTTTTTGTTAGGTATCGTAATTGAATATAACTTCGTAAATATTAGGAATTAAATATTATGTCTGAAAAGTGGAATATTGGTGATAAGAAAACTGTAATCAAACTGGAGCCGGAAAAAGCCGTCTTGGTAGCACTAATAAAAAGTGATCAAACGGAGCAGCAGGTGATGGAGTATTTGGATGAATTAGAATTTTTGGCACAAACTGCTGGAGCAGAGGTGTTAAAGAAAGTTGTGCAAAAACTGCCTCATCCTGATTCTAAAACTTTTATCGGTAGTGGAAAAGCGCTGGAGCTGAGTCAATACGTGGAAGATCATGAAGTTGATTTAGTTATTTTTGATGATGATTTGAGTGGGAAACAAACCAACAATCTGGAGGAAATGATTAAGTGTAAGATAGTGGACAGAAGCTCCTTGATATTGGATATTTTTGCAAATAACGCTCAGACAGCACAGGCCAAAGCACAGGTTGAATTAGCTCAAATGCAATATATGCTCCCCAGATTAAGAGGTTTGTGGACGCACCTTGAAAGACAAAGAGGGGGTATCGGTATGAGAGGTCCCGGTGAAAAAGAAATTGAAACAGACAGAAGGATTGTCAGGGATCGAATTTCAATGTTAAAAGAAAGGTTGCAAAAGATAGACCAGCAAGCCAAAACCCAAAGGAAGGGTAGAGGGGAACTGATCAGAGTATCCTTGGTTGGTTATACCAATGTTGGAAAGTCAACCATCATGAATGATATTTCAAAGTCTGAAGTTTTGGCCGAAAACAAGCTATTCGCAACGCTGGATACCACCGTAAGAAAGGTTGTATTAAATCAAATTCCTTTTTTGTTATCGGATACTGTAGGGTTTATTCGCAAATTGCCGCATCATCTGGTTGAAAGTTTTAAATCAACCTTGGACGAGGTCAGAGAGAGTGATTTGCTCGTTCATGTGGTAGATATTTCTCATCCCCAGCACGAAGATCATATTGAAGTAGTAACCAAAACATTA
>JBILRD010000262.1:0-3900 GCA_044372845.1 Saprospira sp.
TCCTTGTTTAGGTTCCATATCCTCCAGATCCACACCGCCAATATCATCAACATCCGATTCAAAGACTTTTCCTGTTGTTCTTGCACGTTTCTCAGCCTTATACATCAATCCAAAATCTCTTTTGGTGAAAATGATAAAGAGCATGAATATCAATGTAAAAAATGAATAGTAAGAATATGGTAAAGATGACAAGAAAATTCCATAGGCACTAGGTGGATTTTCAATTCCTTTAAGATTGGGAATGGCGTCATCTATATAACCTAGTTCAGCCCCTATCCATGTAGTGATGAAAGCTACAGCTGCTACAGGTGCTGCAGTAGCATCAACGATATATGATAATTTTTCTCTTGAAACTTTAAATTTATCGGTAAGGGGCCTCATCGTATTTCCAACGATCAAGCTATTGGCGTAGTCATCGAAAAATATGGCAACACCTAATAACCAAGCAACAAATTGAGTACTTACAGGGCCTTTGGCAAAAGGAGATAATTTACTGACAATTCCAGCCATACCGCCATTTCTCGAAATAAGTGCGACCACACCACCAATCATCATTGAAAAAACAATCACAGATAGGTGACCAGTATCTGTCAGAGAATGTAAAATATAAGTATCTAAAACTTTGAACAAGCTTTTCATAAATCCATAAGGATTCAATTGCATACCATTAGCCAGCCATGCTCCCGAGAATATACCAACGAAAAGTGCCAACAATACCTGTCTGAAGATCAATGCCAAAATAATAGCCATCAATGGTGGTATGATAGAAACCCAGGCAGGAATATTGACAAATCTCAGATTGTTATCTTGTTGTAGCGTAATGTGAACTAACTTTGAAGTTTTGGTTTTTGCATCTTCTGATTTGATGCTTAATAATTCGCCTTCATATTTTGGTATAAAAGGAAGACGGGCAACCCCATTTTTAAAGACCAAAAATTGATCTTCAGAATTGAGAGAAATTTTACCTATGAATGTTTTATTGTTTTTTGAAGATATATTGATAAAATAACTGTTATTCTCTTTGATTGAACTAATACTAAAACCTGAAATTCCCAAAGTGTCTAGTTTTGGTTCTTTGATTTCTTCCTTGATATTCAAGGAATCAGCTTTTGAAGCTTCGGTACTATCTGTCTGAGCAAATGTAAATTGTATTGAAAGGACAAATAATAAAAACAAATGGAACAGTTTCATATGGAAATATTTTAATATTGTATTGTGAAAATAAGATTTAGTTGATTAAAATTATAGTATAGAATAATCTTAGTGCTATAATCCTTCAAAGTTTTTAAATTCTGTTAAAAATTTACCAAATCTTTTATTCATTCAAATTTACATCTAAACAAGACCACAAAAATAATCATATGCTGTATATCGTCCCCACTCCTATTGGTAATTTGGAAGACATGACCTTTAGGGCTGTAAAAATTCTTTCTGAAGTGGATTATATTTTAGCTGAAGATACAAGAACTTCGAAACCACTTCTTAATCATTTTGGCATCAATACTCCTTTGAGATCCCATCATGCACATAATGAGCATCAGGCTATAGCTCAGGTGATTTCAGATATCAATTCCGGAAAAAAAATAGCTTTGATTTCAGATGCTGGAACGCCAGGAATTTCAGACCCTGGCTTTCTAATCGTCAGAGCCTGTGTCGATGAGGGTATTGAGGTAACAACTTTACCAGGGGCATCTGCTTTAATTCCAGCTTTAGTTTCTTCAGGACTTCCTTGTGACAGATTTTTCTTTGAAGGTTTTTTACCGCATAAAAAAGGTCGTCAAACGAGGTTGAAATATATCTCTGAAATAGAACATACGGTTGTACTTTATGAATCGCCTTACAGATTGGTAAAATGCTTGGAACAGATTATTGAATTTTGCGGTCCCGACAGAAAAGTGGCGGTATGCAGAGAAATTTCCAAAATGTTTGAAGATAAAATCAGAGGAACAGCTACCGAAGTTTTAACCTATTTCAATGAAAATCCTTCCAAGATAAAAGGAGAAATAGTCATTGTTGTATCCGGCAAGGAAAGCTCCAAAAAGAATAAAAAATTCGATGACTCAGAAGAATCAGAATAAAAAATTCAGCAAATCAAATCTTCCTGAAAAAATATGCCAATCATGTAATCGCCCTTTTCAATGGAGAAAGAAATGGGAAAAATGTTGGGAGGAGGTCAAATACTGTTCTGATAGGTGCAAGAACAACCGAAATGCAATTAAAAAAATGAACAATAACAGTTAAATTTTAACTATATTGTAAGATAGTATTAAAAAAAACAGCTGCAAGAAATCTTTCTTACAGCTGTTTTTAGTTAGTAGGTATATATTTTTATTTAATAATAATTTTCAAACCAACATTCAGGGATATATTTTGCAACCTGTCTTTAGACTCTCCTACTTTGGTTAACCCAAAATTATAAAGCGGTTGAGCGAAGATGTTTACTCGGTCAGAAAGTTGTCTTTCGATATCAAAACCACCAAGAAGGTTAAAAAAGATATTATTGTCAGCATTGCCTTTTTGGAACAATCCCCTTTCAAAGTTGGAGGCATTCAAATCAGTTAAAGCAGTTACAGATCCCATATTCGTTCTTTGAGTACCATTGACTGTTCTACCGACTAATAAAGAGACTGAAGCTCCTAGATTAGCGCTTAATTTCCATTTTTTATCCTTGAAAAAGATTGTATTCAGCTGTAAAGGAAATGACAGAACAGAAATATTGGTTTTTTGATCCACCTTACAAAGATAAATCAATCCAACATCAGCTCTTCTGTCTATGATATAATCATATTGTTTTTCAAAAGATTTACTGGAATAAATCAAACCGGATCTGATATAAATTCTTCTGCTGATTTCATTTTCCATCATCAAGCCAGTGCTAAATCCAATATGATTATTTCCAATTGTATTTTTAAAATTATAATCTGCACCACCAAAAATGACCAACCTGGTTTGGCGATGGTAGAATTTAGGTAGATTGAACTTTGGCTTGTATTCTAAAGCTTTCAAGTTTTCAATATCAGATGCTCCTCGTTTTGAATCAGCATAAGGGATATTTTCAAGATCTGCTTTTGGAAGGAAAATTTTAAAATCTGAAGCATTGAAAATTGATTCTGATAAAGTTGATTTTGAATCTTCATTATCAGTGGTCACAATATTTACTGTTTCATTTTTAGAATCAAGCTCAGCAGGATTAAGGTTTGAAATTGAATTTGAAATAGATTTAGAATTCGAGTTTCCATTGTCAGAAGATTTTAAATTATCTGAACTTTGATTCAATTTTTCATCCTTTCCTTTGATATAATTATTAACTGTTGTGTTTTTTGATTTAGATAAAGTTAGATGATTAGTTTCGTTTTGATTGGTGTTTTTATTGGAGACTAAATAGGATTTTGCTTCTTTGGATTTTACCTTTGATTCATTGATTTTTTTTACGACTTTCTCCTTTACTGTTGAATTGTCAGCCATGGCAAGCGCTCTGCCATTTTGAGTATTATTTAAATTACCATCATTACTTTGATTATAATTTAATAATTTTTCAGCATTAGCTTTATCAATATTTTCTTCAGCCAAAACTGTTTGAGTGGAGTTAAATAGAAAATTAGCAGCAGTAAGTAATAAGACCAATAACAAAAATGCTTCAATACTTTTGTAAAGTATGATTTTTGGTTTTCTGTGATCTTTTTTATCCAGTCTTTGCTCCAACAACTTCCAGTCTTCGGGATTGTAATCCATCTCGAAGTTTTGAAGCGCTTCTCTGGCTAATTTATCAATGTCATTCAAATCTCTTAACATATTATATTTTAGTATTCTAATATTTTATTCCTAATTCTTCCAACAATGCTTTCAATTTTGTTCTTGCTTTGACTAGATTGGATCTTGATGTACTTTCTGTAATTCCTA
>JBILRD010000263.1:0-3898 GCA_044372845.1 Saprospira sp.
AATAGTAATACATGCTTTTTTTAAAAAGGAGGTTTCCTCTTGAATTCCACCGGAATCTGTCACAACCAATCTGGATTTTGAAACCAAATTTAGGAATTCAAAATATCCAAGTGGTGGTAACAATATGATATTCTTGTTATTTTCTAATTGTTCTAAAAGTCCCCATGTTTCGAGTCTGGATTTAGTTCTGGGATGTAATGGAAAAACAACTTTCATCCAGTTGGAAAGTGAGTTTAATCTATCAACAACTATTTTTAATTGTGATTCAAAATCTACATTTTCGGGACGATGAAAGGTACAAACGATGTATTTGTCGTCTTCCAAATCATTCAACTCGGCTGGAAGTGCTATTGAGGACCATTTTTCTTTTGTCTTGATCAAGGTTTCAATCATTATATTTCCAACAAAAAAAACTTTAGAATCGTCAATACCCTCTTTTCTCAGATGTTCCAGACCTGAATTTTCAGAAACCATCAGATAGTTCGAAATATGGTCAGTAATGATACGATTGATTTCCTCCGGCATGGTTCGGTCAAAACTTCTAAGTCCTGCTTCCACATGCATCACCGGAACACCTAATTGCGAGGCAGTGATGGCTCCTGATACTGTCGCATTTACATCGCCAAAAACAATAACCAGATTAAATTTTGGATTTTCAGAGCTTATCAGTTTTGACAACGCAATGGTAGTATTCCCAATAACTTCAGGAACTGTACCACCGCCAACTCCAAGGGCATAATCAGGATTAGGTAAATCCAGATATTCCCAAAAGATATCTGACATGTTTTTATCATAATGCTGTCCGGTATGACATATTTTAATTTCGCACCAATTCTGTTTTTTCAATTGATGAAAAAGTGGAGCCAATTTGATAAAATTTGGACGCGTTCCAGCTATGAGAAGAATTTTGAACATTTATTTAGATCTTTCCTTTTTTAGAAATGCAACTATTGTGGATTATTTGAAGATAATTTTTTTATTATTTCTGATAATTGTCTAGTTGTGTGCTTGATGTGAAGGGTTTTAATGAAATCATTATTGGCTTTAAGTGTTATATTACCTTCAAGGATATCATTCATCACTTTTACAGAGATAGGAGTATTATCCGGAGGACAATTGATACTCATTCCAGTCTGATCCAGCAATCTCATTTGCGCACCTTCACTAACAAATGCTAATATAGGTTTTTTCATGCAAATATATTCAAAAGTTTTACCTGCTATGCTATAATCCTGTCCTCCAACAACCTTGGAGGAAGTAATCAATAACAAATCGCATTTCGATTGAAAATCAAGAGATTCAGCATGAGACATACGACCCTTTAAGGTTATCAAATCTTCAATGTCAAATGATTTTATCATCTCTGGCAACCAATCGGGAATATTTCCGGCAAATTCTACTTTCAACAAACTGCTGAGATTTGAATGTTGTTTTTTTAAGTCAGCTAATGTCTTGAAAAAAAAGTAGGGAGACCTGTAGAGCCAGTCTTCTTTTCTTGGTGTGAACTGCAAAAATTGATAGGGCTTTTTCTTCCACCATGGATTGAACATCAGCGCTCTTTGATAAGGTGCATAATAGAAACTGCCGACATACCCGATTTTTATTGGTTTCTCTGGACTAGCTGCACTTAACTTGATTTCCTCTTCATATTCTGGGATGTTTTCATCGAAAGCATTGGTAATCAGATGATATTTATTTTTTGAAATCTTAGGATACAATCCCTGAAAATCTAAAAGCGTCTGATCAGAAGTTGCGATAATAACATCTGCTGCCGTTAACGCTTTTCTTTCTTTCAGTTTAGTCAATTGATAGTGCAGAAAACTGACATAAGGCGTTACTACCCAATGGCTCCAAGCATCTCTTAGATCCAAAATCAATGGAAGATTGTATTTTTTTGATAATTTATTTCCCAATTCAGCAATACTGAAAGGAGGCGCAGTAACATATAGCACATCAATTTTTGTAGTTTTTAATAATTCCTGAACAGCCTTATCCAAATGCTTTTCCCATTTGCTGGCGGATAAGTCAACAATGTTAAAATAGTTTTTTTCCAGAAATGCATCTGATTTTTTAGGTGGTTCCAGTTCAGTATGAATTACTTGAATACTATCATCAATCACAATACTGTTGTCAATATTCAATTTAGAATTTGCACTTAATTTTGGAGTGATTACAATAGGATTCACGCCAAATTCGGATAAATATTTAACAAACTTATAGGGTCTGTGTGAACCACCTGAATTAAGTGGCGGGAATTCGAATGCAACAACTAGTACATTTATCATTTTACAAGTGTATTGTATATTTTTTCCAATCTTTTTAACTCTTTATCATTATCCACTTTTTCGATGATACTGTTATATGAATTTTCTGTATCAATAGAAACTTTACCATCCAAAATGTTCTTTATCAAATCAGTAAAATCTTGGTAATTCCATGAAGCAGCTTTAATTGTACCTAATTTAAACAAATCTTCATCATAAGTAATAGGAGGAAGAATGACTGGTTTTTTACAAATCATGGCTTCCAAAGCACTGACTGGAGTTCCGTCTGATTTTGGTGTCATGACTACTAGTGAAGCGTCTTTGTATGTTTGATAGAGCGTCATTTGATCCATAGAATTCAACCAAATGATCTTTGCTTTGGAACTGTCTATCAGTCCTTTGATATCATAGACATAGGATTGGTCTTTAGAGTCTTTATTGACAAATACAAAGAAAAATTCAGACAAAAGATGCTCAGGCAAGGCATTGATAGCTGCGATTGCAATTTCCTGCTGATAGATAGGGTACATATTTCTGGGAAAGAAAACATATTTTTTGCCGTCCAATTCCACTAATCTGTAAGCACTTGTATCAGACAGAATTTTCGGAATATCTACTCCAACTCTTATAACTTCAGCATTTTTTAACTTGTTATTGGAAATCTTTAGTACAGAGCTTTTTTCGTGATTTGAAGTACAGGTAAAGTAATCAATATTCTTAAATGCTTTGCTGTAAAAAAAAGCAACAATGCGATTTAGAATCGTTTTGTTTTGATAAAATTTTGGAATGGTCTTGAGTATATCTGTTCCTCTAGTCGTTACAATGATCGGAATGTTCAACTTTTTTCGAAAAAATCCCCAAAGTGCATTAGGTTCGGCAAATAGGATATGGAAAATATCAATTTTATGCTCCTCGATAATTGCTTTTAAAAAATTAGCCGTTTTTAATGTCTTTTGAAAATTCTTGATGGAAAAATCATCAATTCCTCCGATTACTTTTATTTGATAATTATAAGAAAACTCTTTTTGTTGTTCAAAGGAAAATGAATTGGCATGCAAACTTCTGAAGACTAAAAAACAATTATTTTCCTTGCTGAAATGACGCATCCATTTCAGGTCATGAATTGAATTGGGGTCAGCAAGAAATAATATGTTCATTTGGATTCCGTATTGTTAAAGGTTAATTATCTGCCAATCAGTTTTTTCTTCAGCTCAATGGATTTTTTTTGATCAAAACCTATCAATGAAAGTGTTATCAAATAAAATGCATAAAGGCTTTTTCCATGGTACATTTTGAAATATAACTGTTTTCTTGTTGCAGCATTCAAATCAATAAGCCTGTCAATTTGTTTGATGATTGTTTTAATAATCGTTATGCTGTATTTACGGTGTTTTTTCAATAAAGTAAAAAGTATGCTCAGACTTGAGTTATACATTTTGATTTTGTTGTTATCATCGTTACTAATTGAAGTAGCTAAGATTCTTTTTTTTACCAGACTTTCGTTCATCGCACAAAAATCATAGTGTTCGCTTAGTCTGATCAGCATATCCCAATCTTCATAAAACAAGGATTCATCAAATCCACCAACCTTTCTGATAGCCTCTGTTTTGTACAAAATGGTTGGGGCATTGACC
>JBILRD010000264.1:0-3888 GCA_044372845.1 Saprospira sp.
GTCTCGGTAAAAGATTTTTTCTCATTTTGCTTACTTATCCCCATCTCCTCTGTAATAATTCCATAGGCTTGTTCTATACAACTATCGCAAATATAGCCGTCAATTCCAGAAATTAGTACAAGTGCCTCATCCTTTGGTTTACTACAAAACGAACAATGCGCCTCTTTCTTTTTCATTTGTTTTGATTTATTATTTAAAACTAAGATTTAGGCATTTTTCTAATCAATACCTCATCCACCAATCCATATTCTTTTGCCTCCTCAGCTTTCATCCAATTATCTCTGTCACAATCTTTTTCAATGGTCTCGTAACTTTGTCCGGTATGTTTGGATAAAATATCATACAATTCTTTTTGTAATGCTTTTATTAGGTTGTATTCAATTTCCATTTCGGTAACCTGGCCTCTCATTCCACCCAAAGGTTGGTGGATCATCACTCTACCATGAGGTAGAATAGTTCTTTTTCCCTTCTGACCTGCAGCTAATAAAACGGCTCCCATAGAGGCGGCTAA
The DNA here is from genome assembly GCA_044372845.1 of Saprospira sp. Taxonomy (GTDB): domain Bacteria; phylum Bacteroidota; class Bacteroidia; order Chitinophagales; family Saprospiraceae; genus Saprospira. The sequence goes on from JBILRD010000264.1 coordinate 512, forward strand.
TCCGGTACAAATTGTAGCTACATCAGGACTGATATATTGCATGGTATCATAAATGCCCATACCATCAATTACGGAACCACCGGGGCTGTTTACAAATATCTGTACATCTCTTTTTGAATCAACGGATTCTAAAAACAATAATTGGGCTTGAACTACATTGGCAACATAATCATCTATGGCGACACCCATGAAAATTATTCTATCGAGCATTAGTCTGGAAAATACATCCAAACCAGTAATATTCATTTGCCTTTCTTCTATCACATAGGGAGTGAAATTTCCAATTTGTGGAATGATTGGAGCTACATTACGCATGGAAAGTTCAGCATATTTTTCCAAATGCATACTGCTCATTCCCAAATGCTTTACAGCATAATTTTTAAACTCGTTTTTATCGTACATAAAATATTTTAAGAAAATTAGATGTTAACAATTAGTCTTTCTTAGAAGATTTTCTGACTAATACTTCATCAACAAGACCATATGCTTTTGCCTCTTCAGCTTTCATCCAATTATCTCTTTCGCAATCTTTAAAGATTGTATCATATTCCTGACCTGTATGTTTTGCCATGATTTCGTACAATTCTTTTTGTAATGCTTTAATCAATCTATAAGAAATTTCCATTTCTGTTACCTGACCTTGCATTCCTCCAAGAGGCTGATGGATCATAACCCTTCCATGAGGCAAACAGGTTCTTTTACCTTTTGCACCGGCACACAATAAAACAGCACCCATAGAAGCAGCCAATCCAGTACAAATAGTTGCTACATCAGGACTGACATACTGCATGGTATCGTAAATTCCCATACCAGCAATCACTGAACCACCGGGACTATTGATAAATATTTGAATATCACGTTTAGGATCTACAGATTCCAAAAATAACAATTGTGCTTGAACAACATTGGCAACATAATCATTGATTCCAACTCCCATAAAAATGATTCTATCCATCATTAAACGAGAGAAAACATCCATTGAAGCAATATTTAATTGGCGCTCCTCAATTACATAGGGAGTAAAATTTCCAATTTGGGGAATATTTGGAGAGATATTGCGCATGGTAGCATCAGCATATTTTTCAAGATGCATACTGTTCATACCTAAATGCTTAACAGCATATTTTTTGAATTCATTTCTATCAAACATATTTATTTATTTTTCATTGTTAATTAAGTACAATCGCTAAAAAACATGCCATTGGCAAAACTATGACAAAAAGACAGTAAAAAAACAACTTTACTCCTTGTTCAGTAGATTTCAAATATAGGTTTTATATAGTGTATTTTCCACTTTTAACTTTAAATATTGATATATTTAGACCTCGAAATAACTAATTTAGCTCCACATGCACAACCTTGAAGGTATTGATCTTAATCAGGATTTTATTTCCTCATTTGAAGAAATGGAAAAAGGCGAAGATTGTTTATTCATAACGGGAAAAGCTGGCACCGGCAAGTCTACTCTTTTAAGATATTTCATTCAAAATACCAAAAGAAAAATAGTTGTCCTCGCTCCTACAGGTATTGCTGCCTTAAATGTTGGCGGACAAACGATTCACTCCTTCTTTGGATTTCCTCCAAGACCCATCAACAGATCTGAAATTAAGCCAAGGTCCAACAATAAAATTTTTAAATCAGTTGATACCATAATTATTGATGAAATTTCAATGGTCAGAGCGGATATGATGGATAATATTGATTTCTTTATGCGAATCAACGGGAAGGATGCCTATCAGCCATTTGGAGGTGCAAAATTGATCCTATTTGGAGATTTATTTCAACTTCCGCCTGTAGTTGCAAGCCCTGAAGAACAATTGATGATCAAACAACAATACGACAGTCCTTATTTTTTCTCGGCTAAAGTTTTTGAAAGCTATCCAATTTCTATGATTGAACTCCGTGAGGTATATCGTCAATCAGATCCTTATTTTATCCGACTTTTAGATGCTGTTAGAACTGGTAGTCTTGATTATGATGAATTCATGGAATTAAACGAAAGATGTCTTGATCATTTACCTGATGACAATGAATTTTACATTACGCTCTCGGCAAGAAACGCTACTGTTAATGATATAAACAAAAAAAGACTGGATGCTCTTGACAATGAGGAATTCAGTTATCTTCCTCAAATTACCGGTGATATAAGCGCAGAACCTGTCGATTCTCCTCTGAAACTAAAAGTTGGAACCCAGGTTATGTTTTTAAAAAATGATCCTAAGAGAAGATTTGCTAACGGAACCATTGGGGTAATATCTTTTTTAGATCAAAACAAAATTGAAGTTAAAATTAAGCGATTTGATGAAACATTTTTAACGGTTGATCTGGAGCGCTTTGAATGGGAAGCTGTCAAATATGAAATGAATAATGACCGAATAGAATCAAAAGTTACCGGAACTTATAAACAATTTCCGCTCAAAGCAGCCTGGGCAATTACAATTCACAAAAGTCAGGGTAAAACTTTTGACAGAGTTATTATTGACATGAAAGGTGGGGCTTTTGAAAGTGGGCAGACTTATGTAGCGCTTAGCCGTTGTAGAACGCTGGAAGGAATAGTCCTGAAAAATCCTTTACAATCCAGAGATATCATGATTGATCCAAGAATTCTTGATTTTTACCAACTACACTATTGATTAGTCTTTGATTATCTTTCAAAGAAATAGGTCTTTAACTTTTCCTGATATAATTTAAAATCTTCATCCTCCCTATTTCCCCATGCTACTAAACCCAATCCTCTTCTGGCTTCATATTTTGCAGCGTAGCCTCTTGGATCATTCTTGTCTTTACTAATAGCAATTTCAGCTTCAGCAAGCGCTTCTTTGTGTTTTTTTGCCTGACTCATAATCCAGGAACGTTGATAATTTATTCTAATATCTTTCATACCATTTTTTTCAGCCATGTCGATATCCTTCAATGCCTGTTCAAATGATTTTTTGGTTTCTTCACCCCAACCCTGATAGGGCCCTTTTTGATAATAAGCGATGGCTCTTGAAAGATAAAGTTCTGGATTTTTTGGAAATTGAATAATCAGGGAATCAAAATTTGCAATAGCCTGATCAGATCCATTGTTGTTTCCAAAACTTAATTGCATCGCTTTTAGAAAAGTTTTAAAAGATAAATCGTAGTCTTTGTTTTTGTAATAGGCGTATCCCAAATAATAATAGGTCTCAGAAAATTCTGACCATCCGTGTAATCTGCCTTTGAAATGTTCCTCAGAAATGGTATCAATTACATTTTTTAAATCCAAAACAGCTGATTTTGCATCATTCATATATCGGATTTTAAAAATAGCTCTTTCGATATTTGCTGCCAAGGGATTTTCGGCAGCCAACTGAAGTCTGTTGTAATCTTTTTGAGCCTTTTCATAATCACCGATT
>JBILRD010000266.1:0-3856 GCA_044372845.1 Saprospira sp.
CATTCAATTCATACATTTATATTAAAACTGAGAATCTTAATATTTATTGTTTTGGTTGGAGGGTTTTTTAATTTTTATCGCTCTATTTCTTTCATCAATGCCTGAAAAAGCAGTTGAGCCTGTAACTGATAACCTTCAATGGTGTAATGGATTCTGTCCCAGGCTGCCAGTTTTGAATTAAACCAGTCGTTGACAGAGCCATAGCCGCCCATGACTTCATAAAAATCCCAGACAGCGAAGGAACCTTGTGTTTTGGCTAAATCGTGGACAATATCAGCAATATCCATGCTATTCTTTGTCTTGTATCTGGCTCTTAGATAGATATCCGGTGGAGTCGCCATCAAGATGGATTTGCAATTACTTTTTTCTTTAAGATTTTTCAGAAAGGCGGAAATGATATTTTTCAATTCTATCCCGTTCAAGGTATTGACCGCGGCTTCATTGGTTCCCAAAGAAAGGATTATCAAATCAGGTTCCATCGCTTGCAGCTGCTCCAAAAAATTGGCAGAACGATAATAGGAATAAAAGCCGGCACCATTGACGCCTACCGCATTGTACAATACACCTTTGGCTTTTGATTTTTCGAGAATGATTCCCTGCAGAGTGTATTGTCCATCTTCCAAATCTGATTTTTTTCCATTGACTGTTAAACCAGTTCTATCTTGATTCAGCAAATAACAGGTTCCCGCTTTGAATGGAATTTTATCAGATACCAATTTTCCCTCGTCGGCATTTCCCCATAATTCGAGTTCAAATTTATCCTCATTCTGGGAATTTAAAATCGTGATTTTATCAAAATGATCTTCCTGATGTCTCAACTGGATATCTACATTAAAACTTGGATTGGAAGTTCTGATACTGTAACCGCAAATACCAATTGGTACATTGTGTTGGTAGCTGACATTTTTGGAACATTCCCACACTATATCAGATTTGGACTGAATATCAAATGGTGCATTGGTTTTTGCCAATTGGTAGGGAAAGATCAATCCTCTGCCGGCATTACCAAATTTATTTTGAAGCAAGCGCCTCAACTCACTAGTCAGATAACCTCCTTGTAAATGCGAATCGCCGATATGCAATATATTTACCCGGTCGATTTCCCCATTTTTCAGCTTTTCCAATTTTTGATAAAAATCCTTCAGCTGCACCGCATAATGAATATAATTGGCTTCGGCGTTGACAAAAGGAGGTAGCTGCATGAAATTCTCATTCGAGGTATTTTGAGCAAAACTGAAGCTCTGAAAGCCAGTCAATAATAAAAAAGAGCAGATATATTTCTGTAAAGTAAAACGCATCAAGGATTAATAATTATTTTTTGTTATTCAGTTGATCTCCGGTTTGATAGGAATATCCCTGAATTAAAAAGTCATAAATATATCTGGCAATCTCTTTGGAACCTCTACCACTGAAATGGACAAAATCTGAAGAGGCTTTCTGCGGATTGGACTTTGCCCATTGAATCATGGAACCTGAACCTCCCATTTTTTCGAACAAGTCAAAATAAGCTGTTTTTGTTTTAACAGCAGCCATTCGCTGCGCCTTCATCAATCCATATACCGCAGGATTGGTCATCTCTCTACCTTCCGATTTTATCACTCGATCACTGCTGCCAATTATCATGACCGGTATATTATTCATAGATTTTTTGAAATGGAATATAGAGTTCAGCAATGATTTTTCATAAAAAGTATAATCCGTTCTCTCAGTCAGTACATTGGCTCCAAAATGTAATACAATCAGATCAAAACCGAGGTACTCATAAAACAGCTTTAACACTTCGGGAGAAATCTTGCCAAAATTCATTCCGCTGTCTCCTCGTTTCGAAAGGTTATCAATAATAATGCCGTTTTCAGATTCGAAACTGAGTCCATAGACTGGAAATGCTTCCGAAAAATTGAATTCCAAATCAATCTGGTTGGATTTTCTATTCAAAAAATTGAGTTTATTAACCAACTTTCCCTCATCCAGTTGAAATTTCAAACTGTCTTTTTTGTCAATTTTAACATTCAGTGTAGGGTACTCTCTTTGTTCCTCTCCCTGATATTTCCCGTAATAAAGATTTACTAAATCAAAGCTGTTGGTATTTATATAGTTATTACCTGAAGCGTTAAAGGATATTTTACAGGCTATGTTGGCATTGTTGGATTTTGGAAAACCATAATCTCCAGAAATTCCCAGTGGAAAAGACAGATTAGCTGATTTTTTGATATAGGAATTGATACCCCAACTATCAGATGATTTTTGTCGAATCGTTTGTCTGAAATTTTCACTAACCGGAGCAATCGGAACAAAACCTACTCCCCTGCCTCCAAAGATTTTTTGCAACAGACTTCTGATATCGGAAACGATCAAATCTCCTTCTGTGGTGGAATCTCCAAAATAAGCTATGCGAACTTTTTTTCGTTTGCCCTGCTTTAATTCTTGTAATTTTTCAAAAAAAACTTTTAAATGATCCAAACCGGTATACTCGCCCAGATTCAACAATGCCAGACTGTCTTCTTTTGACAAAGAAATATTTTGCTGTTGAATGTAATCTCTGAAACCACTATATATACTGTCTGGTCCAATATTTGTACTGTCCGTCATTGTAGAATCTGACAATAAGGCCAGATCAGAAGCAGCATCAGTTGTATCAGTGGTTGACTTGTAAGGAGTAAAAAAGTGCGATGTCTTGAATTTATGCAAAATAGGAAAATGAGGATAGAGGGCTTCGTATCCTAAAATCAAGCTAAAACTGAAACTTACAATCAAAAAGGCTTTAAGAAATTGATTCCTCATGTTCTTTAACTGGAATAATTATCAACGAAGATATAAAAAATAGAGGCAAAATCTCTATATTGTATTGCTCAAACAAAATTTAAGGCATGAAGCATTTATCAGTTATCCTATTTTTTTTTATTCTTGGTTTTTCAGGAATCGAAAATTCTCAAGCTCAAATCACTGGTTCTAAGACCAAAGTACAGAACCCTCTGACAAGCTCACCGGCAGTTCCCAGAAATCCAAGTGGTGTAGAATTGCTGAAACCTCCTGGACACAATGAAAAAATTGTTCAAATGGAAGCCCTTGAAAAAGAGATGATTGACAATGCCAATAGCGATGGAAAACAATCCAAAGAGGAATATGAAATTATCAACAGACTCAGAATAATGATTGATACTTTAAAATAATCTAACTATGAAAAATTCATTATACAGCGCTTTAATTTTTACTATTTTCCTTTTTGCTGCAAAGAGTAGCTTCGCTCAGGGAATGCGCGCTCCCGATAAACTGGACAAAAAAGTCTTGCCAAAGCTCGAAAAAGTAGTCATGGGAGGTCCCGGAATAAAAACTGAAATCAACGATCCCAAAGAAATGATTTCTGAAGCGGAAGTAACCAACAGAGCTCAAAACGATGGCAAAGTTTCTAAAACTGAAATGAGCATCATCGACAGAGCGAGAAAAATGCCTCAGGAATACTAATCAATTCAAAACTTTTTTCAAAAAAGAGACAATCTCCGCCTTAACTTCCTCAGCTGACTGAAGATGTGGATTATGGGCACAGTTTGCTGGTAAAAAAGCTTTTTTAACTGTACAGGAACACAAATTTTCCATGATCTTTTCGACATGGATAACACTGGCATACTCATCGTCCAGACCTTGGATGATTAGAGAAGGGCATGTGATATTTTTTAGATAGGAACTGATATTCCAATGATAAAAATCCTCATTCAACCAGGTATCTGTCCAGGCCTTGAAGATGGCTTCTGTCTTTTCACCATGATATTTTTCTAATTTTTTGAAAATCAGAGGCAGGTCAGGATTATTTTTTGCTTCCTGAATTCCACTCAAAGTAACCTCTTCGACAAAAATATGC
>JBILRD010000267.1:0-3852 GCA_044372845.1 Saprospira sp.
AAAGCTCAGGGACAGGCAAATAACAGCCTAGCAGATTTTATCGCTCCAAAAGAATCTGGCAAAGCAGATTATATAGGTTCCTTTGCCGTTACCGCAGGAATTGGAATTGAATCCTGGGTTAAGAAATTTGAAGATGCTAATGATGATTATAGTGCTATTCTTTTAAAAGCATTGGCCGACAGATTTGCGGAAGCTTTTGCGGAGTACCTGCACGAAAAAGTCAGAAAAGAGTATTGGGGCTACGATGTCGCTGAGAATTTATCCAACGAGGCCTTGATTGAAGAGCATTACAGCGGTATTCGCCCGGCACCGGGTTATCCTGCATGTCCCGAACATACCGAAAAAAGAACATTGTTTAGTTTGATGGATGTAGAAGCCAAAGCTGGAATTATTCTAACTGAAAGTTGTGCCATGTATCCTGCGGCATCCGTAAGTGGTTGGTATTTTTCACATCCTGAATCCAAATATTTTGGATTGGGTAATATCGAAAAAGATCAGGTAGAATCTTATGCGCAGAGAAAAGGTATGACTGTCGATGAGGCTGAAAAATGGCTGATGCCGGTGTTGAATTATGATATTTAGGATATCTTAAAAACTTCAAAACGGACAGATTTTTAACAAATTATAAAGATTTTTATTTTTTATTAAGATTTTTTTAACTATTTTTGCGTGCGTATTCCAATTGAATACATCAATTATCAATATCAAAATCAAAAATTTATGAAAATCCTTTCAAATGCTCTATTGGCTGTAATCATGACAGCTTTTGTTTTTACTTCTTGTAAAAATGACCCAACTGCCAACAATGCTGATATCGCTAAAATGAGCGAAGCAGGTAAAAAAGCTATGGATGAAGAATCTAAGAGAATCTGTTCATGTTTGAAAGAAAAGAGTAATGATTTTAAGACTTTATTAGATGAAGTAAAACCTAAATTAGCTGAAGCGGAAAAATCTGAAAATCCTATGGAGTCAGTAATGCAAATTTACCTTTCTGTTGAAAAAACAGAGAAAAGTTTTGGTGAGTGTATGTCTAAGATTTCACCCGAAGATGATGAGGCATCAAGTAAAGCTCTTAAAGAAGATTTTGAAAAAATTATGAGTGAAGTTACAGATAATGAAGCTAAGGTTAAAAAACCAATAGACATCATGAATGCTTACCTAACAAAAAACTGTGCTAACGAACAGAAAATATTTGCTGATTATATTGGTTTGGGTGAAAAGATGAATTCATTACAAAAGAAAATAATGGAATCAAGAGGGAAGCCTGCTGAAGAAACAGAAGAGCCAACTGAAGAGAAAAAAGAAGAAGGTAAATAATATTTATCTTTTTAAATATAAAAATGGTGAATTGGCTAGTCCAATTCACCATTTTTTTTGTCGCCAAGGATAAATCCCAGGCTCCCCATAGTGGCAATCATCCGTGGATAAATCCATCGAATTTGATATTCGGATTTCAACAGGATCTTAGTGCAACTCAGTGACTTGGAGTCTTTGTGGCAAAAGTAATTTTTATCGCCAAGGATAAATCCCAGGCTCCGATTAGTGGCAAACATTCGAGGATAAATCCATCGAATTTGATATTAGGACCTTAATGAAAACTTAGTGCAACTTAGAGTCTTGGAGTCTTTGTGGCAATTGTATTTTGTATAAACCTTCTTAAAAATCAGATTTAAAATGAAACTCGATATCAGGAAAATCCTGTCTGGCAGTATCCAGCATCCATGGAGTTTCAGCTAAATAGACATCACGCCCATCTTTGTCCTTGGCCATAAAGTTGGTCTTCTTTTTAGTAAATTCATCCAGCTTAGCCCTGTTGTCGCTGGTGATCCAACAAGCCTTATACAATTGTATAGGCTCGTACCGGCATTTTGCCCCATATTCATTATCCAGACGATGTTGCAAGACTTCAAATTGTAACTGTCCAACAGTACCGATAACTTTTCTTCCATTATGATTTCTGGTAAAGAGCTGAGCAACTCCTTCATCCATCAGCTGTTCAATTCCCTTGGCTAATTGTTTTGATTTTAAAGGATCTGCATTTTCAATATACTGGAAAAGCTCAGGAGAAAAACTTGGAATCCCCTTGTAGTGTAATTTTTCACCTTCCGTCAAGGTATCTCCAATTTTAAAATTACCGGCATCGTACAAACCAACAATATCTCCCGGATAAGCCTCATCGACCACTTCTTTTTTAGAAGCCATAAAGGTGGTAGGATTGGAGAATTTCATCTTTTGACCTTTTCTGACATGCAGATAATTAGTATTTCTTAGAAAAGTTCCCGAACATATTCTGACAAAGGCAATACGATCTCGATGTCTTGGATCCATATTCGCATGAATCTTAAATACAAAACCACTGAATTTTTCCTCCTCAGGCTTTACCATACGCTCCTCGGTAGTATAAGCATGAGGTGGCGGGGCGATTTTCACAAAACAATCCAACATTTCCTTCACACCAAAATTATTCACCGCTGAACCAAAGAATACTGGAGATAATTGTCCTTTTAGGTAAGGAGCTCGCTCAAAATCCGGATAAACCGTCATGACGGTTTCCAGGTCAGATCTTAATTCCGCTGCGGCTCTTTGGCCGATATGTTTTTCCAGATCAGGATGTGCCGGATCCGTAAATTCCATGATGTTCCCGTACTTGGTTCCTGGAGCAAAGAGATTCAGCTTTTGTTCATAAAGATTATAAACACCTTTAAAATCTGTTCCTTGTCCGATAGGCCAGCTCAAGGGACAAACATTCAATTTAAGTTTGGATTCTATTTCGTCTAAAAGATCAAATGCATCTTTACCTACGCGGTCCAACTTGTTCACAAAAACAATGACCGGTGTATCTCTCATTCTGCACACCTCCACCAGTTTCTCTGTTTGTTCTTCCACCCCTTTGGCTACGTCGATTACCACAATGACACTATCCACTGCCGTCAAAGTTCTGTAGGTGTCTTCTGCAAAATCCTTGTGACCGGGAGTGTCGAGGATATTCACCTGACAGTTTTCATATTCAAAGCCCATGACTGAGGTCGCAACAGAAATTCCACGTTGTTTCTCGATTTCCATGAAGTCGGAAGTAGTTGATTTCTTTATTTTATTGGATTTTACAGCACCAGCAACCTGAATCGCTCCTCCAAAAAGGAGCAGCTTTTCAGTCAAGGTAGTCTTACCAGCATCTGGGTGGGCAATGACCGCAAAGGTTCTTCTACGGGCTATTTCTTCAGTTATTTTTGACATAAATGGAATCTCAGAAAGGCTATATAATAATTTTGTTTGAGCAAAGTTAATTAAAGCAACTATTAAAAAACAAGTTTAATAATCAGATCTTTGTTTTTTCTGAAATCTTATATCCGTTATTTATATTTATCTTTGTAATGAAATCAAAATTGTAGCGTATTCTAATGACAAAAATTTCAAATAGAACGGTTTTAATTACCGGTGGAGCATCCGGAATTGGAAAACTACTGGCAAAAAAATGTTTGGAACAAAAAGCCTACAAGCTGATCCTTTGGGATATCAATGAAAAAAAATTGATGGAAGCAAAGGATGAATTTTACAGAGATGGTTATGATGTATACACAGATACTGTAGATGTTGCCGATCTTGAAGATGTAATAAGGGCTTCTGAAAAATTAAAAAAAGAAATTGCTCAGGTAGATATTCTTTTTAACAATGCAGGAATTGTCGTTGGTAAAAGTTTTGAAGAGCATAGCCATTTGGAAATTTCAAAAACTATAGACATCAATGTAAAGGGCTTGATGCATGTTACTTTGGAATTTTTAGGCGGAATGATGGACAAAGGAGAGGGGCATATTGTGAATATCGCCTCTGCAGCAGGACTGATTGCCAATCCGA
>JBILRD010000268.1:0-3842 GCA_044372845.1 Saprospira sp.
ACATCCATTCATAATTTATACGCATGTGGAGAATGTACCAATACTGGCCTACATGGTGCAAACAGATTAGCATCAAATTCTTTATTGGAAGGATTGGTCTTTGGACATAGAATTTTTCTGGAACTAAATCAAAAGCTCGATAACATTGAATGGAAAAAAGGAATACCTGAATGGAACGCTGAAGGCACATCTGATCCCAAGGAATTGGTATTGTTAACTCAAAGTTTGAAAGAGTTGAAGGAAATAATGACTAGCTATGTTGGTATTGTAAGAAGCGATACCAGACTAGAAAGGGCTTATGCAAGGCTTCATATTTTGTATGAAGAAACTGAGAAACTTTATAATACAACTACTATTTCTCCTCAACTTTGTGAACTAAGGAACTTAATAACCATTGCCTATCTGATAACCAGGTCTGCAGGAATCAGGAAAGAAAGTAGGGGATTGCATTATAATACGGATTATCAACAAAAAATGGACTTTATTGATAATACAATATTGTAGGCCTAATCAGGCTTTGCCCATACTTTACAACCTTCAGTACAATTGGTGCAAATATCTATTTGATTTCTGCCTTTCAAGATATTTTGTCTGAAGTTTAAATATTTTTCATCTTTCCAGATTTTCTTGAAGGAGGATATTTTCAAGTCCCCAAGTTTGTGTTGGGCATCTTTGTCGAAACAGCATGGTACAACCAATCCATCCCAGGTAATGACGCAGCTATGCCATAGTTTCCAGCAATGGTTGAGCAGTTCATTTTTAATTTGATAAAGGCCATTTGAATCTTGGCGGTATCTGGAATATTTGTCCATACTTGGAATCAATGGATTTCCATTTTTAAAATCATAAATCTGAGCGGTTTTTAATTTTACTTCATCAATGCCTATCTCTTTTGCTAATTGATAAACTTCAGGAATCTGATGTTCATTGGGTTTAACCACCAAGAACTGGAAGATGATATAAGGTGTTTTAGATTTTAATTTTTTTCGCCATTTAACAATATTTTTGGCACCTTGTAACACATTGGAAAGTTTACCATTGATTCTGTAAGATTCATAAGTTTCCTGAGTTGTACCGTCGATAGAAATAATCAATCTATCTAATCCTGATTCTACAGTTTTTTTGGCATTTTCATCATTTAGAAAATGAGCATTGGTGGAAGTAGAGGTATAGATTTTCCTTTTGTGAGCAAAATTCACCATATCCAAAAAATTTGGATTGATGTAGGGTTCGCCTTGAAAATAAAATGTCAAATAAAAGACCTGATGATCAAGTTCATCTATAATTTTTCTGAAAAAATCTTCCTTTAAATTTCCAGTAGCTCTGCTAAAACTTCTCAATCCGCTGGGGCATTCCGGACAATTGAGATTACAGGCAGTTGTAGGCTCAATAGAAATAGAAAATGGGAGGCCCCATTGGACAGGTTTTTTAGTCCATTTGGTAATGTAAAACGAACAATAGACCAGCAATGCATTCCATAATCTTGGAAAATTCAACTTCAATAAAAGATTCAATTTATCTCGCATCATTGAAATTTTAAATTAAAAATTATCAAATGTCTGATAAATAATTTCTCTTGGATGCAAACGGTTTAGATTAAAACTAAAGCTGATTTGTTCCCCAAAATTTCCTCTTTGTTTCATCAATATGCCTAGATTTTTGCTATAAAATATTGGGAAATAGACTCCAGCAGTTCCATCGTTAATATCGATCATTAGTCCTCCGTTATACATGATTTGTTCAGAAATACTATTTATGGTTACCGAAGGAGCTGTGTTTTGATAAAATCCTAAATCAAAGTATGGCTTTAATTTTACAAAATTAGTTCCGAATGGTAATTTAATCGGCAAATCAGCTTTGAGATTTATAGCAGCGATAAAACTATTAGAACTACCATCTGTAGTTTTTTGACCAATATCAATAGGTGTTTTGAATCCTCCCTCTCTCAGATTGATTTGATTGGAGAAAAAACCTGTTGTTTCATCTCTACCATAAATATGCTCGTCAAAATGATAATCATTGTTATTCCTTGATGCTAGATGAAGAGGTTGCTCTCCATAATTTTTATCAGTGTTAAATGGAAATCCAGCAATAAAAATTCTTAGATCAACAGTCTTATTTTTTTGATAGTAAAATTTAAAGTTGCCCTCCAGACTAAGTTTTACATAATGTTGTAGTTCGCCAAAACTATTGATATAATTAGCATACTCCATTTGAGATTGGATGGAATATGGTGCTAGAGGTTTTTTGTTTTTGAAAGCATGAGTTAATCGATGTGTGCTTCGAATATTACTTTCTTTACCGGTGTAAACAGTATCTTCATATCTTGGCTCTTCTGTAGAAATTATCAAATTATCTAATCTTAACTGATGCTCTTCGTAGCTTCTGGCTTCTTTTTTCCTAAAATTCAAAATGAGATGCGGATTAAATCTGATGAATCTCAAAGAGTAATCAAAATTATCATTTTCGAAAAAATCAAATGATTTAACTCCTAATCCGGCACTGAAATTCTGAATTTTACCCTTGTTGAAATAAAAATTTCTTCGAAGTTCAAACATTCCAACCAGTGATTTTGATTCAAATGCATAAAGAGGAATAATACTGTAGTCCCATTTTTTTGCCGGTATTGGTGTATTGTAAAAAGCCATACCCAGCATAAATCCATTGTTTGAATTGAATCCTAAAACAGGGATAAAGTTAATGTATGGATATTCAGGTTTTTGGGGATTAGCAAGGAATCTAAACTTTGGAGCAGCCCCCAGTTTGAATAATCCGCTTGTTTTGTATTCATTATTATTAAGATCAATATCAGGCATTTCTCCGGAGGCATCCAATCTATATTTTATACTACTGTTGATGTCAAGACAGATGATACTATCCTTGTCAGCTTGAATGGCATCAAACCAAATAGTATTAAGAATAGAGTTGTTTTTATCTAAGCTTGAAATGGAAAAGGGAGCCGCAATTTCTCCTTTGTTTTTTATGGTCAGACATAGCTTCCCATTTTTTCTCTCAGTCTTACTGATGCTATAATCTAATTTTTTGTTACTGAATAAAAGATCGTCAAATATCCAGCTCAAATTTTCTTTACTTTCTTTTTCAAAAATACTGCGAAGATCTTCCGGATAAGGATGTTTGAATTTCCACTCTTCATAATATTTATTTAAGATTCTATCCATTTTTTCGGTTCCCCAATACTCTTCCAAATATCTAAGAACCATCGTCGGTTTGGCATAAGCTCCCAAAAAGTAATTGATGCTTGTTAGATTTTGTGAGGGGGTATTACTGGCTTGATCCATAGCCCTTCTTGCCTGGGTCAGATAAACAAGATTGGGTGTGATTTCTTTTGAATTGGGATAATACCTGTCGGAATATCTGGATTCTACATAGGAATTGAAACCCTCATCCATCCAGGCATATTCACGTTCATTGCTGGCTAAAATACCATAAAACCAGTTATGTCCGACTTCATGAGCAATAACGATATCCAAAGATTTTGCATCACCAGATTTTCCAATAACGGTAATCATCGGGTATTCCATTCCGCCACCGGCTCCAAGAGCAGACTGTACAGCAGTGGCATGAGGATAAGGATATTCACCTACCGTTTTAGAATAAAATTCAACTGCACGGGAAGTATATTCCGCTCCTTTTTTCCAAAGTTGAGCTTCGACATTAGTAAAATAAGCATAGCAATCTATTTTTTTTCCGGAAGGCAATTTAGCTTGATCTTTCAGGATATAAAAACGCTTATCGGCAAACCATGCGAAGTCGTGAACGTTTTCAGCTTTGTATCGGACTGTTTTGAAAATGCTGTCGGAAACAGGTATTTCCTGATCTAA
>JBILRD010000269.1:0-3836 GCA_044372845.1 Saprospira sp.
AATGTACAAAGAGATGCCATTACAGCCCCTGCAGATGGCCTCATTATTTTCAATACTAGCTCTGGATGCCCTAACTATTACAATAACGGCACCTGGTATGAATGGTGTGGAACAGGAGTTTTGCCAATAGGTGTTTTAACTTCGCTAAATTGTGGAACAGCAACTAATGTTGGTACTCTGACAGCTACAATTGCAGCCTCAGGAGTAAGTAGTTCTGTGCCCTACACAGGTGGCAATGGAGGAACGCACAATGGCCAAACAGTCAATTCAACAGGCATAACAGGTTTGACAGCGACATTAGTATCAGGCAACTTTGCCAGTGGAGCAGGTTCGTTGACCTACACTATTACCGGCACACCAAGTTCAAGCGGTACAGCAAGCTTTGCATTGAATATCGGAGGGCAAAGTTGTGTATTGACATGGGCAGTAGCATTGCCAGTCGGAACAATCACAGCATTGAGTTGTGGGACTGCTACTAATTCAGGTACTCTTACAGCTACTATACCTGCTTCTGGAGTTAGCACCACTCTATCTTACACAGGTGGAAATGGAGGGACTTATAATGGACAGATGATCAACTCCACTGGGGTTGTTGGTCTGACTGCAACTTTAACAGCAGGCAATTTCTCCAATGGAGCAGATTCTTTAATATTTAATATTTCTGGTACGCCCTGTTCACATGGAATTGCAAATTTTACAGTTACTATTGATTCTATCATTTGTACATTTTCACATACCGTTCTTCCATCGATAAATGTCGGCGACTTTTATCAGGGTGGTTATGTAGCATATATATACCAACAAGGTGATCCAGGTTATATACCATGTGAAATTCATGGGTTTATTGTAACACCAAGTGATTTAACAGCTAATACTCCATGGGGTTGCAGAGGTACTTTTTTTAATACAAGTACTAGTCTTGGCCAAGGAAGAAACAATACTATTCAAATTGTTAATGGTTGTACTGAACCTAATATTGCTGCAAAATTGTGTTTTAATTTAATTCTAAACGGCTACAACGATTGGTGGTTACCTAGCAGAGAAGAACTACAAAAAATTTATAATAATAGAGCACTACTTCCGAATATAGTGCCTTATAGTTATTGGTCATCAAGTGATTGTTCTGTTGATAGAGCTTATGTTCTTAATTTTGTAAATGGCGGTTGGTATAACTGTTCTACTCAAACAACTCCTCTTAAAGATGCTTCATCTTTAGGTGGCACTAGAGGTACTCGACCAATTAGATACTTTTGAACAACTTAATAATTTAAAATCATTCAATTCATACACCCAGGTCGAGAACATGGTTACATGTCCGGCATTAACTGGTGGACAGGCACACACATGCGTAATTATTTGCACACTAGCGGTTCTTACCTTAGATCTATTAATGGAAAAGTAAAAGTGCTTATGTTATAACAATCTTTATTTAATGATTGAAAATGAATTGCCAGTAAAAATTTAGGATTTTATTATTATTTATCAATTAGTAAAAAATCAATCATATTCCTCAATCCTATGACTTCGACATTCTCTTTTAATGGAAAACAATCATCCATAGGAGTTAGAATAAATTTTATCCAACCCTAAATCTTTCATAGCCTCCTAGTTGCCTCTTGTTGCAAAATTTTTCAAAATGAAAGAGTTTCGAATTTGTTGTTATGAACCTTTAAGATGGTATACGAGAGATGGTTTTTGTCCCGATAGCCCATCCCGATAGCCATCGGGATGGGCTATCGGGATACGGTTATAATATTTGCTTTTAACTAAAATAAATATTATATTTGTGAATATTATCACAAAATACATATTTATTAATGATAAGACATGCAGAAAGCCAACTATTGGCCTGGAAAAATAAAAACTATCGACTTCCTTTGATATTGCAGGGAGCAAGGCAGGTTGGTAAGACCTATCTGATGAAATGGCTGGGAGAAAATCATTTTAAATCTTTTGTATATTTTAATTTTGACGAAAGACCCGAGTTAAAAGATTTTTTTGAAAAAAATAAGGATGTGGATCAGATTCTTGATTCATTGTCTATTACTTCAGGAATCCCGATCAATGCTGATACACTACTGATTTTTGATGAGTTACAAGAATGTCCGGAGGCGTTAAACTCGTTGAAATATTTTGCAGAAAAGAAACCGGAAATAGCAGTGATTTGTGCCGGTTCATTATTGGGAATTCTTTTACATTCGGGATATTCCTTCCCTGTAGGGAAAGTAGAATTTTTACATATTTATCCAATGACTTTTAGAGAGGTTTTGCCCTATTGGGATGAGAAGTCAGCCAATTACCTTGAACAATTAAACAAGATAGAAGCTATCTCTGACTATTTTTTTAACAATCTCAGGAATTTGTTTAAAAAGTATATGATTTGCGGAGGCTTACCGGCGGTAGTAAACCTTGTAAACGCCACAAATTCTTTCTCTGAAGTTGACCAATTACTTGATAACTTAATTTTATCTTATAAAGGTGATTTCGCTAAACATCCCGTTATGAGTGATATTGCAAAGATTGCTCAGGTTTTTGATTCATTGCCGGCACAACTTTCCAGAGAAAATAAGAAGTTTGTATATCAATTAGTCCGTAAAGGAGCAAGAGCAAGAGAATACGAGGACGCCATACAGTGGCTTATCCGTTCAGGATTGGTTGTACAGGTCAAATTGTGCTTAAAACCTGTAATGCCTTTATCAGCTTATGATGATTTCAATGCTTTTAAATTATACGCTTTTGATGTAGGTGTTATCAGAAAATTATCAAAACTGTCTCCTGTTGCCTATTCAGAGGGAAATCGATTATTTACTGAATTTAAAGGGGCGTTGACAGAGAATTATATTTTACAAAGTTTACTGTCTCAATTTGATGATATACCAAGGTACTGGAATTCAGAGAACACAGCTGAAGTTGACTTTATTTTACAGTTTGAAAATGATATCATTCCAATAGAGGTAAAGAGTGAAGAAAATGTAAAAAGCAGAAGTCTTGCTTTGTATTCACAAAAATTTGACCCAAAACTTAGGATACGTTATTCCTTAAAGAATCTGGACTATAGAGCTGGTCTTTTAAATATTCCACATTTTTTATCAGATTATACAAAAGAATTATTGGTGATGGCGACTAAAAAAGAGGCTTGGCATGATTTAAATATTTAATGGATTTTTTTCAATTATAAGTAACGTAAATGTGATTTATTTCACAATATTGACATTTATAATAAAGATTCTCTTTTGATGGAAACTGCTCATTGGTAGGAGTCAGAACATAGAGTTGTGTTGGAGATGGTTATAATCCATTGAAATGGTTTGTGTGAATGGTTTTATCGCTATAGCCCACGATTTAAATCGTGGGCTATAGCGATAAAATCAAAACGAAATGGTTTTAACCATTTTTATTTTGTACAATCCATATTAAATCTGTTGAATGGTTTCTATGATTTTTGATTTGACGTTAACCCAGGAAAGGTTTTGATGAAGTACAATGGGATCAGGATCGGATTCAGCGTCTTCAAAATAGGATAAACTTCTCAACACATGAAAATCTGACTGACTGAAGTTTTTTTAATAATTCCAATGTGCCTTGTTCGACTGTCTCTGTTCGTAACATCTGAAATTTGATAAAGGTATTTCAAAGTAAATACTGCAAAAATGCATTGTTCTAACATCCAAACTTCTCAATTTGATAATGATTTTTTTTAATTCAGATTTTCCGTAGTATTCGAGTAATGATTTGAATTCTTTCAAATTACCCATTGTCAATACTCGCTCAACGATATAAGCAGCATTTGTTTTACTGTCTATTTTGGTGATGTCGGTATCCCAAAATAAGGTAGG
>JBILRD010000270.1:0-3824 GCA_044372845.1 Saprospira sp.
TGACTTTGTAGCACAATAGACATTTCCATCCGCATAAGCTTCTTTGCCAGCAATAGAACCAATATTGATGATAAATCCCTCCTTTCTTTCAACCATCCCTTGACTAATTACCCTGCTGATGTATAGTAGACCTTTGATATTGGTATCAATCATTGTTTCCCAATGCTCCAATTTACCCTCATGAATAGGCGCTCTGCCTTTTGCCAAACCTGCATTGTTAATGAGAATGTCAATATTTTTCCATTCTAAAGGAAGATTTGCAATGTTATTTTGAATCTCCATTTCGTTTCTAAGATCAAAACTTAAACAGAAAATATCTGCTGAATATTTGTTTTGAAGTTCAGACTTTAACTCCTCCAATCTATCTGTTCTCCTGCCTGTTATGATTACTTTGTAATTATTCTTGGCAAAAATTTCAGCTATTGCCCTTCCTATTCCGGAACTTGCACCACTAACCAATACAATTTTACTCATAAATCTTATTATTTTATTTTAACAAAGATAAACCTAATCTACTTTAGTTTTAATATTCTGATAATTTTTGATTAGAATTGTATTACACAGAAACATTTTTAATGGCTGAAGATATTAGTGAAGATAACTTTCAACTGGGCAATTTAAACAAACTGGAGAAATGGCGATTGATCCTTGGAAAAGAATCTAATCCCGAGCAGGATATTCAGTTAGACTCGGTTGCAATAGGTATTGATAACAGTTTAGAGGCACTCTATGGCAATAATGCCAAGGCTAATCTTGCAGCATCCTCTCCAAAAGTAAACAGATGGTTAGGTGATATCAGAAAATACTTTAAAAATGATACGGTTCAAATCATGCAGAAAGACGCTTTAGAACGTTTAAATCTGCAAAGAATGCTTTTGGAGCCAGAACTGCTGGAAGCTGTAGAACCTGACCCTAACTTAGTAACCACTCTGCTACATCTCAGTAAAATCATACCAGATAAAACAAAAGCCAGTGCGAGATTGGTAGTCAAAAAAGTAGTAGACGAGTTGATCAAAAAGCTCGAAAATCCGATGCGTGCAGCAATTTGGGGAGCATTAAACCGTTCTGTCAGAAATAAAAATCCAAAATTCAATGAAATAAACTGGCAAAAAACGATCCGAATCAATCTAAAACATTATCAGAAAGAGTACAATAGTATCATACCACAAGATCTTATAGGTTTTGGCAAAAAAGGTCAGGCCCAAAAAGAAATTATCCTTTGTGTTGATCAAAGTGGCTCCATGGGCAATTCTGTTGTTTACAGCTCAGTTTTTGCTGCAATCTTAGCCTCTTTACCAGCTATTAAAACGCAACTGATTGTTTTTGACACTTCTGTTGTAGACCTAAGTTCAGCATTAAATGATCCTGTAGAGTTGCTCTTTGGAACACAACTAGGTGGTGGAACCGATATTCACAAAGCATTGACCTATGTCGAACAAAAAATCCACAAACCAACAGATACCATTGTAATTTTAATTTCTGATCTTTATGAAGGTGGTAGTTTTTCGGGTATGATTCGAAGAGCTGCTTCCATCAAAAACAGTGGCGCGAAGATGATTGCACTGTTAGCTTTGGATGATGAGGGAGCACCAATTTATGATAAATCTAGTGCTAAATCTCTGGCTTCTCTCGATATTCCAGTATTTGCTTGCAATCCCGGACTTTTTCCTGAATTGATTGCCTCAGCTATCAAAAATCAGGACATCCATGAATTTTTATCCAGAAACGATATTGGCCTTAAATAATTTTGTAGCTTATTAAGCATAATCCTTACTTTCATTTCTGAATCTGACCAAAAAAAATTATCTTAGAATCGATTAACTTATCCCTAAAACAATAACCAATAATATATGAAAATTCGCGAAATCAACGCCATGCGCGGACCAAATTACTGGTCTGTCCGTCGACATAAACTTATTGTAATGGTTTTGGATCTTCAAGATCTGGAACAAAAACCTAGCAACCTGATTCCCGGATTTTCAGACAGACTTAAAAACATGTTTCCCAGCATGTTTAGTCATCGATGTTCGGTTGGCACTCCAGGCGGATTTTTCCAAAGAGTAGAAGAGGGTACCTGGATGGGACATGTTATCGAGCATATAGCCTTGGAAATTCAGTCGATGGCTGGCATGGAAGTGGGTTTTGGCAGAACCAGAACTTACGGTGAAGAGGGTGTTTATTTTGTCGTTTTTGATTACATCGAAGAAAAAGTTGGAAAATTTGCAGCCGAGGCTTCGGTTAGAATTGCCCAGGCAATTATTGATGGCGAGGAATACGACCTTCAATCAGATATTCAGGAGATGCGCGTCATCAGAGAAAAAGAAGCGCTAGGTCCAAGTACCAGTTCTTTGGTCATGGAAGCTGAAGCCAGAGGTATTCCATGGATTCGATTAAATAAATATTCTCTCTGTCAATTGGGATATGGAGCCAATCAAAAAAGAATTCAGGCCACCGTTACCAGTATGACCAGTAGTATCGGCGTTGAAATTGCCTGCGATAAAGAAGATACTAAATCTTTATTAGAACAGTATGAGGTTCCAGTTCCAAGAGGTGAAGTCATTAAATCAGAAGCAGGATTGTTGGAAACCATCGACAAATTAGGTTTTCCCATTGTTATTAAACCAATCAATGGCAATCACGGTCGCGGAATTACAACTAATATCAAAGACATGGAAACTGCTTTGATGGCATTTGAAGAGGCTAAAAAAGTTTCCAGATCTGTCATCGTAGAAAGATTCATTACTGGATTTGACTACAGAATCCTGGTGGTCAATAATAAACTCGTTGCTGCTGCAAAAAGAACTCCGGCTCATGTTGTTGGAGATGGCCAATCAACTATTCAGCAACTAATTGATGAAGTTAATAAGGATCCAAGACGTGGTTATGGGCATGAAAAAATCCTGACTCAGATTGAAGTAGATGCTATCACCAATAAAATTTTAGACGAAAAAGAACTCAGCCTTGATTCTGTCATTGAAAAAGGCAGGATTTTATATCTGAAAGATACTGCCAATCTTTCAACAGGGGGTACTGCAGAGGACGTAACTGATATCGTTCACCCCTACAACGTATTTATGGCAGAACGTATCGCCAAGATTGTTGGATTGGATAT
This sequence comes from Saprospira sp., assembly GCA_044372845.1. Taxonomy (GTDB): domain Bacteria; phylum Bacteroidota; class Bacteroidia; order Chitinophagales; family Saprospiraceae; genus Saprospira. Next base: position 3,113 of record JBILRD010000270.1, read on the forward strand.
CTGCGGAATTGATGTCATGACCACTGATATCACAGAGCCATTACCTGATACCAGAGGCGCTGTTCTCGAAGTAAATGCTGCTCCAGGGTTCAGAATGCACCTTGCTCCTACCAGCGGATTGCCTAGAAATGTTGCAGCTCATGTAATCGACATGTTGTACCCTGCTGGCTCTACAGCTAGAATTCCAATCATTGCGGTAACGGGAACCAACGGAAAAACCACTACTACCAGATTAATTGCCCATATTGCCAGAATGAAGGGCTACAAGGTCGGTTATACAACAACAGATGGTGTATATATTCAAAATAGACTTTTGATGACAGGGGATTGCACAGGTCCTACCAGTGCTGAATTTGTTCTTAAAGATCCTACAGTAGATTTTGCTGTTTTAGAATGTGCTCGTGGTGGATTATTGAGAGCGGGTCTCGGTTTCAAAAAATGCAATGTTGGTATCGTTACCAATGTAGCTGCAGATCATCTCGGATTGAAGGGAATTCATACTTTGGATCAATTATCTAAAGTCAAAGGTGTCATTCCTGAAACCGTCATGCCAGGCGGGTACGCTATTCTTAATGCAGATGATGACCGAGTTTTTGAGATGAAAAATGGTTTGCAAGAAGGTGTAAATTTGGCGCTCTTCTCTATGGATGAAAATAATGAGCGCATTCAAAAACACATGAGAAATGGTGGACTCTCAGCTATCTATGAAAAT
>JBILRD010000272.1:0-3821 GCA_044372845.1 Saprospira sp.
ATTCAAGCCTGGTGACCCAACAATTGTTTATGCTTGTTCTGACCAATTTTACAAATCGACCAACAGCGGCAACAGCTTTACCTTGGTCAATACCGGATTGCCCGCATCAACATTAGTCAACAGAGCCTCGATTGCTGTCACTCCTGCTAATCCGAATTACGTTTATATCCTTTATGGTGATGAAACGGACAGTGGATTCTTTGGATTGTACCGTTCTGCCAATAGCGGAAGTTCTTTTACTTTACGTTCCAACAGTCCCAATATTTTCAGTTATCCTGAAGATGGATCAGAAGCTGGCGGACAAAGCTGGTATGATATGGCTTTGGCGGTTTCCAATACCAATCCCGAAGAAATCTTTTCTGGAGGAATCAATGTCTGGAAATCCAACGATGGAGGAACTAACTGGATAAATCTAACGCATTGGGTTTATCCAGCTACTGTAGGTTATGTACATGCAGATATTCATACCTTGGATATGCTCGGAAACACTTTGTTTTGTGGAAGTGACGGAGGAATTTTTAAAAGTACCAATAATGGAACAAGCTGGACAGATTTGAGCAATGGTCTGGAAATTATGCAGTTTTACAGATTTGGCGTTTCGGCTCAAAATGGCTACAAAATGATTGGCGGAGCTCAGGATAATGGTACCAATTACTTGAATGCAGGTATCTGGAGTCATGTTTTGGGTGCTGATGGCATGGAAGCGGCTATTGATTATTCCAATGCTCTAGTTATGTATGGAGAATATCAAAATGGTGGGTTAAACAGAACCCTTGATGGAGGCCAGAACTGGGATTATATCGCGCCGACAAATGGTGGAGATGCTTCCTGGGTGACCCCTTTTGTCATTGATCCAAATGTTCCAACGACTATTTATGCAGGCTATGAGGAAGTTTGGAAGAGTACAGACCGAGGTGACAACTGGACAGCCATATCCAATTTCGCAAATTCCACCACACTTAATTACATCGCTGTTGCAAAAACTAATTCCAACTATATCTATACCGGAACTGGCGCTGCTCTTTACAAAACAGTTAACGGAGGCAGCAATTGGAATAATATCACTCCTGCAGGGATTTCTTCTGCGATAAAATATATTGTCATCGATCCATTGAACGAACAAAGAATATGGATATCTCTTTCGGGCTACAATGCCGGAGAAAAAGTATTTTACAGTTCGAATGCCGGAGTTAGCTGGCAGAATATCAGCTACAACTTACCCAATTTACCGGTAAACTGCATTGAATATCAAGTAGGAAGCAACGATGGTCTTTATGTCGGAACCGATGTTGGCATTTTTTACAAGGACGATAATCTTGCCAACTGGCAATCCTATATGACTGGTCTACCCAACGTGATTGTCAACGAATTAGAAATTCACTATGGTGTCGGAAAGATTAGAGCCGCCACCTATGGCAGAGGAGTTTGGGAATCAGACCTTTACAGTCCCTCTCCTTTTCCGCCGGATGCAGCCTTCACTTATGGACAGGCAGTATTGTGTTCCGGAGATTCTATCGGTTTTTCAGACCAATCCATCAATGCCGCTCCAGGTTGGCAATGGTATTTTCCGGGCGGCAGTCCCAGCACTTCAACTTCTCAAAACCCACGAGTGCTCTATGCAGCAGAAGGAAGCTACCAAGCCAGTTTGATAGTTTCCAATGCCAATGGAACTGACACGATTACACAAAATGTGAATGTAGATTTTGCTGACAATCAAATCAGAGTCAATATCATTTTTGATAGTTATCCGACAGAAACTTCCTGGCAAATTACAGATTCCACTGGTACAGTAATGGCATCTGGAGGACCTTACAGCCAGGGAAATACCTCGATTGATCAGTTAGTTTGTTTACCTGATGGCTGTTATGAATTTACCGTTTTCGATTCCTACTCAGACGGGCTTTGTTGTGGGTATGGAAATGGAAGTTACAGCTTGATAGACACAGGCAATGTTGTAATTGGTACTGGTGGACAGTTTGCTTCACAGGAATCTGTCAACTTCTGCTTTAATGCTACAGCTCCTGTTAACATCGATCAAGTCAATTCTGTCATATCAGGTTGTGGTCTTGACAATGGCACACTGACAGTTTTGGCTAGTGGTGGAAATGGAACTTATCAATACAGTATTGATGGTATCAACTATCAGACAAATAATGTTTTCAATCAACTGGCACCGGGCACGTACCTGGTCTATACATCTGACAATTCGGGAAGTATTGACTCTTCATTTGCCACAGTTTTTGAAATTCCGGGACCTACAGCTGTCGCTAGTTCGAGCAACCCTAATGTTTATTTGAGTAGTGGGGCGAATGTCAATTTCAGCGGCATCTTATCCAATAATGTGAGTGCTTATTTCTGGGATTTTGGTGATGGCAGTACCTCTACATCCATGACAACTACTCATGCTTTCACTGCTGTTGGAACCTACACCGTAGTATTGACCGTTAGCAAAGACAGTTGTTTCAGCAACGACACGATAATTGTTAATGTCAGTACAGCCAGTAGCACTGAATTGTCCTCAAAGGATGTTTTTGGTTTAGAATTAAGACCCAATCCCATCCTTGAGCAATTTGAAATTTTGATTGAACTGCCGGAAGCATCCAATGATGTGGAAATATACATACACAATGCACTGGGACAATTGATTTATTGGGAAAAGGTTGATTCCTATTCTACAACTATCAAAAGACAGTTGAATTTTTCTAATGAATCGAACGGATTTTATTTCCTGAGTGTTCAAAGTAAGAAGCAACGTCAGTTTTTGAAATTTGCGAAGGGTTCTTAAAAGGATCCTTCATCTTCAACAAGTTTTTATTTGTACTATTGTTATTTGTATCTAGATTTGTAATATGAAAATCCAAAGGCTTAATATGGACAATAGCTGGTTCATTGAAATGAACGGGCTGAAATTCCTGGTCGACCCATGGCTGGAAGGAAAGGAGATTGATTTTTTTCCTTGGTTCAATACACAATGGCATCGAACGGCACCTATTTCTTATGATGAAGTTCCTGATTATGATTACGTTTTGATTACCCAGAAATATCCGGATCATTTTCATAAACAAACCTTGGAGAAACTTCGACCAAAAAAAATTATCGCCCCTGTCTCCATTGAAAAGGCACTGAAAAAATTGTTGCCGGAATCGGAAATTATTTCCATGGGGAAAAATCAAAGCGTTTTCTCAGAAAAAAATGTCAGTGTCAGATGGTATCCTACCTCTAGAAAATTGGATCCAATTTATGATGCCTTCATGCTTTCAGATGATGTGGAATCGATTTTTTTGGCGACGCATGGTTTTTTTATTTCAAAAGAGGAAGTCAAAATAGAGACGCCTCTAAAGTTGGTCATCAGTTCCTTTAATGATTTTCAACTTCCATTTTATCTTGGTGGCACTATTTCTCCTGGAATCAAAGGGCTGTTGCATTTGACTGAAAAGCTCTCACCGAAATTCATTCTATCTACTCACGATGAAGATAAACATGCCGAGGGCCTTGTTATCAAAATGGCGAAAGTCAAAAGAATATCAAAATCAGATCTCGAACAATACAGCATCTTCAAAGATAAAATCTTAGAAATCAACCATTATCAACCAGTTAATATTTAAGTAATTAAAATGGAAACCTTAGACGCTACAACTCATCAAAAACCACTTTGGGAAATCACTAAAATCTATCTTATTATCGGCATGAGTGGCTATCTCGCTTATGACTACATTCCTTTGGAAACTGAAATGCTACGCTTCTTGGCTGCTGATTTAGTGATGACTATTATGGCCTTTATTTTTTCTGTTTATAAGAAAAATAGTAGTGTTTACGATGCT
>JBILRD010000273.1:0-3816 GCA_044372845.1 Saprospira sp.
CCGATTTTAACGATTTTGCCATTTTCGATGATCACATCTGTGTTTAGAAGTTTACCTTCCTTTTCACCTGTCCAGACAGTAGCATTTTTGAAAATAACAGTTTTTGCTTCCGGAGCCTCAGATTTTTTATAACCAAACGCTGTAAAAGGGTAAATGATTTCTCCGACTTTTGAGCTGTCTATGATGGGTAATTTATAATCGTTTTCATCGTATTTTTTGATTCTTCTAGCAGTCCAGTTGATCCAGTTTTCTTCAGGGCTAAGCGCCTGACCTGACCAATTATCGCCATCGACAATTCCGGTAAATCTATAGTTGTCTTTTGTTTTCTTGATACTGTCACGAAGCGGATCAAAGGAGAAAGCGATGGAAGGATCATTGAAAGTTAACTTTAATTTTTCAGCCTTGACAGTACTGTCAGCATTCATCGCTTTGATAGTAGCTTCAAGAGCATCCTCGTTGCCTTTGATGGAAATTTCGAAGGTTTTTCCAGCTACAGACATTTCATAATTTCCACGTACATCCTGAGCAAAGACATTGCCAATACTGTAAGGTTTGCCCTTGATCCAGTTTTGAAGCATATTGCTTTTTTCTGATAAGAAATGTCCTGAGCTGATGAAAAAATTAGCAGTTTTACCAACCTCAAGGGTTCCTATTTCATTGTCAACGCCCATCATTTTGGCAGGATTGACAGTTACAGCATTTAATAAATCTTTTTCGCTTAAACCATATTGATAAGCTTTTCTAAGATTGGAGATAAAATCGCCGACGTTTTTAAGACCGCTTGCCGTAATGGAAAAGTTTACACCGGCTTTAGCCAATTCAGCAGGATTTTTTGCTGCCAGTTCCCAATGCAACATTTCGCCAATACTTACAAAATCTGAAGCGTAAGGATCACTGAAATCGTAGGCATCTGGAAAATTTATCGGGATAATCAGAGAAGAACCTGTATTTTTGATGGCATCTATTCTTCTGTATTCATCTCCACCACCTTTGATAATATATTTTAGACCAAATTCCTTGGCGATTTTATCAGCTCTGAGAACATTCAATCTTTGATTTGCTTCAAAAATCTGAGGTAATGTTTGAAGATCGTTGAATTTTTCCAAAGAGATGTTGTATTCTCTTTCTGCTGGGTTAGCTGCATACCATTTTGCATCATAGTAGGTTTGTCTCAATAAAGCGATACAACCCATCAATGAACTGGGAAAATCCTGATTCGAGCTCCCTTTGCTGAAAGAATAATTTGCTGCAGCCTTAGCTTTAAGAATCATTTCCTGTTCTTCAGCGTTACCAAGCAAAACCATGGAAGCAGATCCTCTGGAAATGCCATCAGGTTGGTGCGTAAGAACGGATCCGAATCCTGCTTTACGTAGTTCTTCTGCCTTTTTATCATCTACCACAAAAAGTTCTGCAGCGTTGATTTCGGGTTTTAGAGCTTCATTCCAGCTGTAGGCTCCCGGTTTTGAAGATAGCATTTGAGGACTTGAACCATCGTTTCTGGAGTTTCTTTTTTCAGATTTTGGAATTCCGTAATCAGAATATAAATCTATAAAACTTGGGAAGATAAATTTTCCTTTGAGATCAATTACAATAGCATCTTTGGGGATACTCAAATTTTCACCAACAGCGATAATCTTTCCTTTTTTGATGATCAATGTACCTTTGGAAATATTTTTTTCAGGACTGATTTGAATATTGGCATTGGTAAAAGCGTAATAGTCATCTCTTTGATCGAAAACACCATTTTGTGGGAAGGTCTGTTGCGCATTCGAAACATGAATGTAAAGAAAAGAGATCAATAGGACTAAATAATTGATTTTTAGTTTAGACATAGTATTTGGTCTTGAATGATAATTGCTTGGAATCTTAGTTTTTGATATTTAGAACAATAAATAACAATTTTTTGGAGTTACAGTAATTTACAAAAACAATGGAATCTTAGTTAGGTTAAAATTAGGCTCAAAAAAAGATATTAAAGCTTTAATAATTACTATATTCGCCGTGTAAATTTAATCAAATAATTAAGATTTATTTCAACAAAATAAAAAATCAAAAATTATGTTTCCGATCTTTCTTTTCACATCACCTACAGACAGTACAAGTACAGAAACTCCAAAAGAAGTTAGCTTTTCATTGATAGATGTTATTATGTCCAGTGGTACAATTGGTGTCATCTTGACTGCAATTATGGTACTAATGGGTATTTTTGCCATTTACATTCTGATAGAAAGATATTTGACGATTCAAAGAGCCGGAAAAGTAGATGAGAGTTTTATGTTACAGATACGTGCTTTTGTTCAGAAAGGAGATATTCAAAGTGCATTGACGCTTTGCCATAATACAGATACACCAGTAGCCAGGTTGGTCGCCAAAGGATTGCAAAGAATTGGTAAACCATTAGAGGATATTCATTCTGCCGTTCAAAATGTTGGTAATTTAGAAATTTACAAATTGGAGAAAAGATTGTCTTTGTTGGCTACAATTTCAGGAGCTGCACCTATGACAGGTTTCCTTGGTACCGTTACCGGGATGATTCTTTCATTTATGACAATGGCCGGTGGTGATGTAAGCACAGAGGCTTTAGCAGGCGGTATTTATCAGGCATTGATAACAACAGCATTTGGATTGGTAGTTGGTATTGTTGCATATATTGGATACAACTCATTGATTGCCAGTATAGACAGAGTAGTCTTCAAAATGGAAGCTGCCACCATGGAATTTATGGATTTATTACAGGAACCTGCTTAGTTTATACTATCATTTAACTAAATTATGAGTTTAAAGAAAAGATCAAAGGTTTCGGCTGAATTCAATCTGTCCTCCTTGACAGATATTGTATTCTTGTTGCTTATTTTTTTTATGTTGACTTCAAGCCTGGCCAGTCCGAATGTCAAAAATTTACAGCGACCAAAATCAAATAGTAAAACACCGTCTCCGCAAAATATTTCTTTGTCGATTACGAAAGATGGTGAGTATTACCTGGAATCAAATTTGGTAACTGAAGAAGATCTAGAAGAAAAAATGGCTACAAGAATTGCTGCGGAAAATGATGTAAATCTGAAAAAAGGAATCAAAGATGCAGTTACGATAGTATTGAATGTAGAGGCTGAAGAAAAAACAGGAACTATCGTCAAAATAATGTCATTAAGTAATAAATACAAGGCCAGATTGATTTTGGCTACTGATCCGATAAAATAACAAAATGGGACTTACAAAAAGAAATAAAGCATCAGCAGAGTTTAACATGTCTTCATTGACGGATATTGTTTTTCTATTGTTGATTTTTTTTATGCTTACTTCGAATGTGGTCAATCCGACAGCAATCAACCTGATGTTGCCGAATTCAAGTCGATCCAAAGCTGTTTCATCCAACGAACCGATGAATATTAAAATTGACAGGAACAAAATCATCACCTTCAATGGTTTAAAGGTTGACATTCCATCACTCAAAGGTTTGACTGGTCAATTTATAGCCAGAGATGGAAGACCGACTTCCGAAATTACGGCGATATTGGATGTTGACTCAGAAGTGGATGCACAGACTTTGGTTTCAGTTGTGGATGTATTGAATACTTATGAATTAAAAATGATTCTCGCTACAAAGCTGGAAGAATAATCAAATGAAAGTTGAGTTTCGAAGAAATCATTATAATGGTGGAAAAGGAGGTTTTCCCAGAAATAGAATTTTAATTTTTATAGTTGTTTTGATAGGTTTTTTCATAGCATTTTCACTGAAATATAAACCAAAACCAGTAAAATTTGCCAATCAAAATATCTATGTAAGTATTATAGATAAGGATAAAATTATTATTCAAG
>JBILRD010000351.1:0-3165 GCA_044372845.1 Saprospira sp.
AATCTAAAATTTCGCTGTCATCAATGACCAATATTTTTTTCATGTCAGTACCAGCGGTCATTAAGAACATAATTACCATAAAAAAAATTAAGAACCCTATTGGTGTTAATATTGTAGTGAGAATAAAGGTTTTTTTTCTGACTCTTGTCAGATATTCTCTTGCGATAATTAATTTTAATTTATTGAACATCTTAGATATTGTTTTGACTTACGATTTTTATAAAAATCTCATTTATGGAAGGTAATATTTCATTAAAACTTTCAATATTGATACCTAGATTGATTGATCGGGATAATAATTGATTGTTGCTTAACTCTTTGTTACCTCTGATTATACTTCTATTTTCAGCATTATCGATAATTTCAAATTCAGCCCATACAGACTCTGGTAATACTCCAAAATACTTTATCTCGAATAAATTTTCTTTGTACTGATGTTTAATTTCTGAAACATTTCCTTCCAGTACATTTTTACCTTGATTGATCAACACAATTTTGTCACAAATTTGCTCAACCTGTTCCATTCTGTGTGTTGAAAAAATAATGGTGGTTCCTTCTTCTCTCAATCTAAAAATTTCATCTTGTATAATGTTCGAATTAACTGGGTCTAATCCAGAGAAGGGTTCATCCAAAATAAGTAATTTGGGGTCATGAATGACTGTAGCGATAAACTGTACTTTTTGCTGCATTCCCTTTGACAACTCTTCCACATTTTTTTTTCTCCAATGGTCTATTTGAAATTTATCTAACCAAAAATCAATTTTTTCGGTTGCATTTTTTTTCGAAAGACCTTTAAGTTGAGCAAGATATAATAGCTGCTCTCCCACTTTCATCTTTTTGTACAACCCCCTCTCTTCAGGCATGTACCCTATTAAATTTCTATGGTTACTGTTCAATAATTCTCCATCAAAATATACATTTCCTCGATCCGCCTTGGTTATACCTGTAATAATTCTAATAGTAGATGTTTTTCCAGCACCATTAGGTCCCAACATGCCAAAAATACTTGATTTAGGAATTATTAGGCTAAGACTATCAACAGCTTTATGTGTTTGATAATATTTAGATATATTATCAATCTTTAAAATTTCCATTTTAATAAAATTTTAGCATTTACCCTGAATTAGACATATTATTACCACTCTATTGCAAATATCCAAAATATTATTGTTAAAAAAATTAAAAAAAAGATTAACTATTTTATATTTGTAAGTTATAAATATCATGATTTAGCATCCTTAACACATAAACTCAATACCATGAGACAATTGCTCATATTATCTTTACTCTTGAATTACCAAATACTATTTTCGCAAGTATCTCAAAGCCAAAATCTTACAACTCCAATTACACTTCATGAAATTGAATTAAAAATCGAGGAAGTATATGGCAGATCATTCATTGAAAATAATACCACCTTGGTTCAGTTTTTTAATAAATTATTAAAAGAGAGAATCACTTATATTACTCAGGAGAGAACATCTGATGAGAAGTATATTAAATTATCTTCTCTCTCCATATTGAATAAAAATAATTCTAATCTAAGACCTGACTCACAATTCATTGCTAATGAGTTTAACCCTCTTAAATATAACATGAATTTTTATTCTAAAATAACTGAGGTTTACAGATTTGACAATTCAGATATTTTAATAGTTATTGCTCCTCAATAATAAAAAACACCCTAACTATAACAGCAGTATGAAAAAATTTATACTATTAACCTTTTTGACAATTAACATTGTTGCCAATTCTTATTCACAGTGTAACAATTCATCTTCTTTTGGTTCTGCTAATGCACCAACAACTGGTACAGCAACAATAACTACATGTCAGTACATGGGAGAATATGCTACTGTAAACAATGTTGTAGCTGGAACGACATATACCTCTACAAGTTCATTGCCTGGAGCATTTATAACAATCAGACAAGGTACACCTGGTGGAGCCGTGATTGCTTCAGGAACAGCTCCACTTACCTGGACTGCAACTGTTGGTGGCACCTACTATATACATTATAATACAAATTCAGGATGTGGCACAAATACAAGTTGCGCAACATCAACACTTGTTTTTGTTTCCACTGGAGGTGGTGGTGGAGGTGGTGGAGGAAGCACCGGATGTACCAATGCATGTGCTGGAAATATCAATATGCCCAGTACAGGTTGTTGTGCTTCTTGTAGTGGAAACTTTTTTGACTCCGGTGGAAGTGGGGGCAACTATGGTAACAGCCAAACTTTAGTTTATACAATTTGTCCTTCAACTCCTGGTGGTAGAGTTAGAGTTAATTTTACTTCTTTTAATGTTGAAGATGGATTTGATTTTCTTCAAATCTTTGATGGGCCTTCTACTGCATCGACCTCTCTTGGAACCTATTCTGGTCCAATAGCTCCTGGTCTTGTTCAGGCAACTATTGGTAATACAAGTGGTTGTTTGACTTTTAGATTTACATCTGATGGTAGTGTAACGCTATCTGGTTGGACTGGAGTAATCACCTGTTCAACACCTTGTCAATCTATAACAGCAGTATTGAATAGTACGAATCCTCCAGCTGATGCTAATGGTATAATCAGAATTTGCCAAGGCGGATCAGTAACATTTAATGGCAGCGGTACCTTTTCTGGTAGCAGTGCTGGTGCAAACTACAGTTGGTCATTAGGGAATGGAAATGCTACAGGAGCTTCTGTAACCAGAACATATGCCAGTCCTGGTGCTTATCAGGCCAATCTGGTCGTTTCTGATGCCAGTGGTTGTAGCAGTACCAACTCAGTTCAAAGAATTGTTCAGGTATCTACAACACCTACATTTAATACCACAGTTTCTCCAAATCCTATTTGTCTTGGTCAAAGCGCAAATTTAAATGCGAATGTTACCATGACAAATTTTACCCCTAACTGTACACCACCTGTAGCGGGAACAACATTCTTACCGGATGGTACGGGTATATCTTACACTACAAGTATAACAGCCAACTGTTATAACTCTGGACAAACTGTAACATCAGCCGCTGATATTGCTAATGTTTGTTTAAATATGGAACATTCTTATCTGGGAGATTTAGATATAGTACTTATTTGTCCTAATGGGCAGCAGGCGGTTTTAAAACCTTACACCGGTGTAGGTGGTGGTGGTGCTGGCACCTATCTAGGTTGTGCAATTGATGAC
>JBILRD010000274.1:0-3802 GCA_044372845.1 Saprospira sp.
TACCAACTTACACTATGCAAGTCAAGAACTATATAAGTTCTTTGATTCAACAAAAAGTTTGTTTCCACGAAATTTTCCATGGTTATCCATTCCATCTTCGATAAACTATAATCTGGGTGAGGCTATAGTTTATAGGGGGAATTCTACAAAGTATGAACAAATTCTATTTTTGAGAGAAGACGGAAAATGGAAGCATCAAAATGAAATTCTAAGTTTTAGAAATAAGATTAAGAGATAAATTTTATCCTGTTGTATGTGAAAAAAATAATTAAATTATAATAACTACTGATAAAAATATATATTTATTTAAAGCCAAAATGTAATTTAAATTTATTTATTTTCTACGATGATAACATAATATTTAATACCTTTTGATGATAAAAAATTCGGTTTATTACAAAAATAAAAAATGAGAGATAGTCAGATAATTAACAAATTAATTGATTTGTTAAAACAAGCATTTAGCTTGAAGAGTGAACCTGATTTAATTTGTGCACAATCTAGAAGAAGTGCAGAGGCGATTTTAAAAATTATTTACAAAAATGAATATGAACAGGTACCTCCTCAAATCGCTTTTGAGGGTTTGCTTCGAGGTATTCAAAAAAAGGGCATATTCCCGTCTCATATTGTACCTCTTTTTGAGACAATCCAAAGGTTAGGCAATAAAACAATGCACATAGATGAAAATTTAACGAGTAGAACAATCAATGATGCAGCAATTGTAGAATCAAACCTTGGTGGCATTACAAACTGGTTTTTCAATGAATATCTTAATATTGAAATAGATGAAAATATTTTTAACAAAACAACCTCTAACACAAACACAGACTCTAAAACCAACTATGAAGAAATCATAAAATCAGCATTATCAGATTTAATATTAGAATTAGACGAGTATGAACAAATTTTAGATGCCAGAAATAATCTTGGACTTTCTGAAGAAGTTGCCCAAGAGATTGAAAAAAAAATATGCAAAGAAACTCTGAATAAAAATGTAAATAACATAAGTGAAATTCTTAGTAATACTGATTTAGAATCATTTAAAAAACTTGATGTATTAAGAGACAATAGACCTGATTGGGTCAATAGAAGCATATTAAATTCTAATAGTTCTGCCCCATTTATTTTAAAGAATTATCTAAGTTATTATTTTCAAGAAATTGAAATTGAAATTATAATTGATACTGAACCTTTACTTAGTATCTTAGGATGCTGGCAAGGTTGGTATTTTCAAGGAAATTCCAAAACTTATTACAATCTTCTATTTTTGGCAAAAGGAGAAAACGAATTTATTGGTTTATCGGTTGAACCCATAAATCCTGAATGGCATAATAAGATTGACGAAGGAAGCTATCTTCTCGCTTGGATTGAAGGTGCACTAGTTGATGAAATTGTATTTACATACTGTAAAACATATATACTAGAAAATACATGGTCTATTGATTACGAAGGTGTTATAATAGAAAATTGTCAACATTTCGAGGGTGAATGGAGAACAGGTAATTATAGTGGTTCATTTAACGCAATGAGAACAAAATCACTACTTCCAATAAGAATTTTTGATACTTACACTCAAAAACCTATAGTTACTTCAACTTACCTAAGTAAATTACTTGACCTTACATCTTCATGGTATATTCATTTAGCTGGGAAGTCTAGCTCTGTTGGAATGTTACATATTATAGAAGTAAAAGGTAATTTGTATGCCAATCTAATAACCAACGAAAATAATCAAATTCATCTTATCTATCTTGAGGGTGAGTATATTGAATTTGCTAAAGCTACAATGGTAGAGAAAAATACTGTAATTGGTAGTTCCTACAACCTAATGATTATGTTTACCATAGATTGGAATAATTTTTTATTGAATGGGACTATTAAAGATGATTTTTATAAAATTCGCGCACTCAAAGGTTTTAAACTATGAAAATTCTGATAACTTCATTTGGCCCCTTTAATGATTTTGAAGAAAATCCAAGTAATCAAGTGATGAATTTATTAAAGGAGAAAGTTTCTAGTACATGGGATTGTCTTATTAATTGGCATACTCTTGATGTTTCTTATTCCTATGTCGATCAATTTGAAAACTTGATAAGCAAAGATAATTTTGATTTAGTTTTACACTTAGGCGTTGCTACAAATGATTCATTATTGCGTTTTGAACTAATTGCTAAAAATGAGTGCTCTGGTAAAGATGTCCAAGGTAGAGATCCTGAAAAAAGATACATTGACAAAGAAAATGGGGACTTAGTTTCTAGCTTCGATATAAATATTCTTAATAAACTTCAACTAAAACATCCTAATAAAATCAGATTTTCTAATGATGCAGGAACTTACCTATGTAATTATCTTTATTATAAGTCACTATTGATATTTAGAAATAATTCTTCCGTACTATTTGTTCATATTGCTGATTTTCAAAACAATTCAAAAGCAGTAAGCCCTGAGGAACAAGCTCAAATTTTAGCTGAAATAATTGAATCATCCGTTTTGTTGAGTTATAGTTAAAAATATATAAAATACTCACAGCTATCCATTAGTTATCTAAAAGAAAATCTTATGTATTCTTGTCAATGGTGCTTAAATAGAATTAAAAATTCATCTGTTTACAATGAATTTTAGAGAAAGAGAAAAATTGTGTAAATCCGAAGTTCTTGAAATAATAGCCTGTAGTTATTCACTTACATGCCTATACGGGGAACCCAATATCTTCTTAAAATGGAATGATGACAAAGACTTTGTGCTAGAAGCATTAGGTTATCAATTCGACTTATTCGAATTTGCATCCGATAGACTTAAAAATGATCCAGAAGTTGTACTAACTTCTGTTGCCAAACATTATGGTTATTTAAGTTATGCATCCGAATCACTTCGCGCCAACAAAGATTTTATACTTAAAGCAATCAATTTAAGTGCTAATACCCTTCAATATGCATCTGAAGAGCTTAAGGACGATAAGGAAGTCATATGTATTGTAATCGAGAAAGATGGTATGGCGCTTCAATACGCCTCCAAAAGACTGCAAAATAATTTTGGCATTGTCATGGCAGCTGTTAAAAAAAATCCAGAAGCATTGCAATACGCTTCAGATGAATTAAAAAACAATCGGGAAATCGTTTTGGCAGCAGTTAGTAAAGATGGTTTTTGCCTAAAATACGCTGCTCCTCCCCTGTTAAATGATAAAGAACTAGCAATCATTGCACTAAGGCACAAAAATCACTACTTTTCTGAATCGATTCTACAATATCTTTCTGAAGAATTAAAAAATGACCAAGAAATTATAATATTATCCCTAAAAAATGATCCGGATTCCTTAGAATTTGTCCCTGATAAATTTATGAAGAATAAAGAACTGATTGAAACCGCCCTTAGTAAAGAGTATAATGTGCTCAAATTTAACCCCGGCGCATTCGACAATAATGTTGAACTAATAATCAACTACCTTGAAAACTCAAATTCTTATGAAAAGATAGAAATCCCAGAATCCTTATCTAATCATTTTGAACTTTTAAAAAAAGCAGTACAAATTGATTGTGATTATTTGGAAATGGCATCGGAAAATTTAAAAAATAACAAAGAAATTGTCATTGAAGCCATAAAAAATAATGAAAGAGCCTATTTCTATGCAGGTGATGAAATTAAGAATGACGAATTAGTTGTTATGGAATTGCTTCGCAAAAATGGTATATATCTCGAATTTGTTTCTGACAAATTCAAAGCGGATAAAAGATTTGTTCTTGCAGCTGTCAAAAATAATGGTCCTGCGCTTGAATTTGCTGATGACAGCTTGAAAAGTGATCGC
>JBILRD010000324.1:0-3354 GCA_044372845.1 Saprospira sp.
CAGAGCGGTAATCCTGACTGCTCCTGAAAAGGCTGGTTTGAAAATTCCAACTGAAGAGGAATTGAAAAAGATCTTAGCATCTCTTGAAAATATCGAAGTAGAACCTTACAAAGATAAGTTTTTAGACATGCCGCTGATGGCTCAGGAACCTGTTGCTGGAAAAATCAGTTCTTCCAAAACAATTACAGATAATGGCTTGAACGTTACAGAATACACCTTGTCTAATGGCGTAAAAGTAATCATCAAACCTACTGATTTTCAAAATGATCAGATTTTGTTATCAGCATTCAGTCCCGGAGGACATTCTATCTACAGCGATAAAGACTTTTTATCTGCTGCCAATGCGGATGAAATTGTTGCAAGAGGAGGTGTTGGTGAATTCGACAAAATCGCTCTGGATAAAAAACTGAATGGCAAAACAGTTCGTGTAAACCCATATATCGCTGAATTATTCGAGGGATTTGAAGGTAATTCTTCCAAGGAAGATTTTGAAACTCTCCTTCAGTTGGTTCATCTTCATGCAACCAAACCTAGAAAAGACAAGGACGCTTACGATGCTTTCATCAATGAGATGCAAGAGCAGATGAAAAATGCCCTTTCCAATCCTCAGCAATACCTGATCAACGAGTTCCAAAAAGTAACTAGCAATAATCACCCTCGTCAGAAAGGAATCTTGACGGAAGAAGAGATCAAGTCTATCAATTTTGACAGAGCTTTCGATGTTTACAAGGAAAGATATGCAGATTGCAGCGACTTTACTTTTGTATTGGTAGGAAATGTTGACCCTGAAACTTCCAAGCCCTTGATTGAAAAATATCTGGGCAGTCTTCCTTCCAAAAACAGAGTGGAAAACTGGAAAGACGTAGGAGTTTACCCTCCTGCTAATGGTGCATCTGTTCCTTTAGTAAAAGGTTTGGCGCCTCAAAGTTCCGTCATCATGGCCTTCCCAAAAGTGGAGGAATGGTCACGCGACAAGGCTTTCAATGTCGATGCGATGGTAGGTGTACTCAGTATCATGGTTCGCGAAAATCTTCGTGAGGACAAAGGAGGCGTTTATAGTCCTTTTGTCGGTGGCGGGTTCACTCGTGATCCTCATGGCAGCAGTCAGGTAGTAGTATTTTTCCAATGCGCTCCTGAAGATGTTGACAAATTGGTAGCAGCTGTTAAGGAGGAGGTTAAGTCTCTTCAAAGCAAAGGTCCAAGCGAGGACAATGTAGCCAAAATCAAAGAAACAAGAAGACGTGCCTTCGAAACCAATACCAAAAGAAATAACTATTGGGTTCAGGTATTGAATGACAGCTATCAGCATGGAGAAAGTGCTCTGAAAGTTTTTGAAACAGAAAAAAGAATCGAAGCTTTGAAAGCTGCTGATATTCAAAATGCTGCCAAAAACTTTATTGATGTTGACAAGGCTGTTATCGTTACTGTAAAACCTGAAAAAGTAACTGAAAAACCTTAAGATATCTATGAGCTCCATTCACAATTTCAAAATCGAAAGCCTTGAAGCTAAAACAATAGATTTTTCCGAATTCAAGGGAAAGAAGATCATGCTGGTTAATGTTGCTTCTGAATGTGGATTAACTCCGCAATATCAACAGCTACAGGAATTGTATGAAAATCATAGCGATAAAGTAATTATTGTAGGCTGTCCTGCCAATAACTTTGGCGCTCAGGAACCAGGCAATAATGAGCAAATCAAGGAGTTTTGCACTGTCCGTTATGGCGTGAGTTTTCCTATGTCAGCGAAAATTTCTGTTAAAGGAGAAGACATGCATGAGCTGTATCAATTTGTTACTAAAAAAGAATTGAATGGCTTTGAAGATTCTGAAGTAAAATGGAATTTCCAAAAATATATCTTTAATGAAGAAGGTAAACTGATCAAAGTTATTGCACCGACAGTTTCACCGATTGATGAGGAAGTTTTAGAGATACTAGGAATTTAAATTCCAAAAAGGAAACATTCCAAGAGCGTTAGCTGTTTTTCAGTTAACGCTCTTTTTTATTGTCTATATTTTGTATTATTGTTTGTTAATCACCTTCACTGAATATGAAAAAAATATTTCCCCTACTGTTCTTGTTGTCTAGTATGATTGCCTTCTCTCAAAACAAGGTGGAGATTGTTGAAGGTAGCATTCTGGTTCAAGTCTCCAATGAAGCATCCCTTTTGAGAATGATTGATGAAAATCAATTCCTGGACAACAAAGCAAGCAGACTTCAGCCCAAACAACAATTATCAGCAACATTGAATATCTGGGAATTATCATTTGACTTCAACGCACATTCACACGAAAGAATGCTCGAAAAAATTCAGTCAGATCCGGATTGTAAAGCAGCTCAGTTAAATAAAATCATAAAAAAAAGAAATACGGTACCCAACGATCCAAATTTCAATTCGCAATGGCAATATCTTAACAATGGTGTCAACGGCGCTTTGGCTGACGCTGACATTGATGCAGACCTGGCATGGGATATCAGTACTGGCGGATTAACTGTTCTGGGTGATACTATTGTTGCCTGTGTTATTGACGATGGATTAGACCTTACTCACGCTGATCTGAGAGAAAATCGCTGGTATAACTGGGATGAAATTCCCTCCAATGGAATCGATGATGATGGCAATGGATATATTGACGATTTTAATGGCTGGGATGCCTACAATAATAACGATATCATCAGCGGGGGTTCTTTCGGAGCTTCTCATGGAACCTCTGTAGCTGGAATCGTCGGTGCAAAAGGAAATAATAACATCGGTGTAACTGGTGTAAACTGGAATGTAAAAATGATGATTGTTGTTGGAGGTGGCAACGAAGCCGAGGCCATAGCGGCCTATGAATATCCTTTGAGAATGCGCCGATTGTACAATCAAACCAATGGTCAATTGGGTGCTTTTGTGGTTTGCACCAATGCCTCCTGGGGCGTTGACAATGCTCTGGCATCCACTGCACCACTCTGGTGTGCCATTTATGATAGTTTGGGTGATGCTGGAATTCTCAATGCCGGAGCCACCGCTAATCTGAATGTCAATGTGGATGTTTTGGGCGATTTACCAACGCATTGCCCTAGCAATTTTTTAGTTTCTGTAACTAACAGCAATAGTGCTGATCAAAAAGTTTCTCAAGCAGGCTATGGCGCTCTGTCCATCGACCTGGCTGCTCCGGGCAATGGAGCCTACACAACAGGACTGCCCAATACTTATGTAACATTCAGTGGCACTTCAGCAGCAACACCACATGTCTGTGGGGCTATTGCCCTACTCTACTCAGTTCCTTGTGCAAGATTGGCTGTTCAGGCTAGACAGGATCCTGCAGGTACGGCCTTGCTAGTTAAAAATTATATCATGAACGGTGTGGATAC
>JBILRD010000275.1:0-3786 GCA_044372845.1 Saprospira sp.
GGCACAAAAATTTAAAACTTCTCCGGCTTCTTCCGTTGTGATTTCTGCTCCTTGAGGAGAAGTAATGATTCTTTCTCTTTTCCACAAACCGGCATTTTTAATTTCTTCTAATTCTATTTGATAAGATGCTTTGACGTTATCGAACATGGTATTTATTATTTTAAATGATTAAATTAAGATTTACGAAGATGATGGATCATGTCAGCTGTCATAGTTGACAAATTGTATTGATGTTTCCATCCCCAGTCATTTCTGGCGACATTGTCATCTATGGTTTCAACCCATGATTCTGCAATTTTTTGACGATAATCTGGGTTATAGCTGATGTTAAAATCAGGATAATGCTTTTGAATTTCGGCAGCAATTTCAGCAGGAGTAAAGCTCATAGCGCTTAAGTTGTACGCATAGTGGTGAGATAGTTTTTCAACAGGAGCTTCCATCAATTCAAGGGTACCTCTGATGGCATCCGGCATGTACATCATTGGAAGTCGCGTGTCTGCCTTTAAAAAACATTCAAAATTCTCTCCGGCAACTGCTTTGTGAAAAATGTCAACAGCATAATCTGTTGTACCGCCACCTGGTAAAGACTGATAGCTGATCAATCCGGGATATCTGACACCTCTGACATCGACACCATATTTGTAGTAATAGTAGTTTCCTAAATCTTCACCAGCCTTTTTGGTGATGCCGTACATTGTCTCAGGTTCCAGAATACAAAATTGAGGCGTATCTTTTTTAGGTGTTCTTCCACCATAAACAGCAATTGAGCTTGGGTGAAATATTTTACTGACCTGATGATTTCTTGCCACTTCAAGAACATTCATCAAGCCATCCATATTGATTTTCCAGGCCAATTGAGGATTTTTTTCTCCGGTGGCGGACAACAGTGCAGCCAGATGATAAATTTGGGTGATTTTATATTTGGAAACTATTTCATTGAGTCGATTTCCATCTGTAACATCTAACTTTTCAAAAACCCCATTTCTCTTATTCTTTGGTTCGTTGATGTCTGAACAAACAACTTGATTTTCTCCGAATATATCGATTAAAGCCTCGCTTAAAACTGTACCGATCTGCCCACCGGCGCCTATTACCAAAATGCTATCTTTTGCCATGAAATTTTGAATAATATTATTTGTAAATTTGTTGTGAAATTATTGTGTTTTTTGGAATTGGTAGCAATTTTGTATAGATATTTTATTATAAACTCTTTGTCCGATTATCTTGTTTAGTTTTTAATGATCCAGGCAATCAAAAATACCGTTAAAATATTATTGATATTCATCGTATTGACAATAAGTCAAAGTCTTTTGGCTTGCAGTTATGCTTATCAATATTCCTTGTTTCCATTAGGCTCTAGTGGAGAATCTGTCATTTTTTTAGAAGTTGAATTGGAGCGATATGTCAACATTCCCGGGTTTGAAATGAACAGGTCTTATGAGACATTCGATAAATCATCTGTTGAAACAAGGTGGAAAGGAAATCTAAAATTAAAATCTTCAACAGATGGTATTAGTTTTAAATTACTGGATGAAATTTCATACATCGATATTTCAGACAGAAATTATCAACAGGAATTAGAGCCATTTTTTGAAAAATCAATAGATAGAGCCAGAAGAGAATTGTTTTTTGAAGAGGCCGATTTGATGAAATTTGGAAATTGTGCTTATGATAGGTCCTGTAATTTGTTTGAATTGAGAGTCGATAGCCTCAAACCTGCTTTGTTTTGTGTTTTGCCAAAATATAATAGTTCTTTGCTTGAAGTGAGCTTCCCACAGATTTTGCTTCAAAAATATGAAAACATTACTCAATTGAATTTTTCTGAAATAGAAACGGTAGAAAACGAATCCAGAGTGGAATTTTACAAAGTATGGAAACCATGTTCGAGCAGATATTATAAAGTCGGGGATAGGGAACTTGTTGTTTATTGTATCGGCTGGGGTCAGAAAAGAGGTTATAATGGAATAAAGGATAATCAATGGAAGAATAATCTTCTTCCGGTTGAAAAATTTATAGAGGGAAATGACGTCATGTTACACGGCCAGAGGTTTGACATGATTAAAATTTTATAAAGAATTAACACTGAAAATAAAAACAGCTTTTACAGAATCTGTAATTTTCAAAAAAATTATTCAAATGAAAAATAAGAGAAGAAGCTTTTTAAAATTTTTAGGATACTCAGGTATTGTTGTAGGTAGTGGGGTGTACAATCCTTTATACTCCTGTAATACAGAGGGCTCAAAACCTAAAAAAGTTGCTAAAATAAACAATGAGTTTCCCATCAAAGGGATCAAGGCTCAGTCAAGTGATAATGTAGTACTAGCTGAGGGTTTGGATTATAAAGTATTGATTAAATGGGGCGATAAAATTTCAGAAAAAGATAGTTTTGGGTTTAATAATGATTATTTAGCCTATATTCCATTTGATAAAAATAATCCGAATGATGGGTTATTATGGGTGAATCATGAATACGTCGACCCTCTATTTGTCAATAATATTCCAAGAAAATCAGAACCTATTAAAAAAAGTCTGCAAGAGGTTGAAAAAGAGATGTACGAAGTAGGTGGTTCCATCATTCATATTAAAAAAGATGATAGTGGTCAATGGAATTTAATTAAAGATGAAAAATACAATCGAAGACTGAATGGTAAAACTATGATACCTGTAGAATGGAAAGAACCCATCGCCGGTAAAAAAGTAGTCATGGGTACTTTTGGCAATTGTGCTGGAGGAGTCACACCGTGGGGAACCGTTTTAACCTGTGAAGAAAATTATCAGGATTATTATGGTGAAAGTGATTATTCCAAGAATCCTAACAATCCAGAAAGAATCAAATCATCATTGGGTTGGGAGTATCATTTTAAAGAAAATCTTCCTGAACACTATGGTTGGGTGGTTGAAGTGAATGTTAGAACCGGAGAAGCTAAAAAATTGATCAGTCTCGGCAGATGTGCTCATGAGTGCGCTCAGGTACATGTGGCTTCTGACGGAAGATTAGTCGTCTATACAGGTGATGATAAAAATGATGAGCATATCTATAAGTTTGTTAGTTCTGTTCCTGATAGTTTAACAGATGGGATTCTTTATGTAGCCAATATTGAAAAAGGGGAGTGGATTTCACTCAGCTACAAAGATCAACCGATTCTTCAAAAACATTTTAAGAGCCAGACGGAAGTATTGATTCGTTTGCGAGAGGCTGCAAAGTTATTGGGAGCAACTCCTTTGAATAGGCCTGAGGATATTGAATTTGATCCAAATACTGGAAATGTGTTGGTCACTTTAACCAATAACCTGGGCAAGGGAGATTATTATGGTAGAATTTTGAAAATTGAAGAGAACAGCGCTGATAAAACTGGTTTGAAGTTTAAAGCTGATACTTTTATTGCTGGTGGTGCTGAATTGGGTTTTGCCTGTCCGGATAATATGGCTTTTGATCCTCGTGGAAATCTATGGTTTACCTCTGATATGTCCGGTTCCTTGATGAATAAGGAAGAAAAATATAAACCCTTTGGCAATAATGGTCTTTTTGTTTTCGATGTACAAAATGATCAGGTAATTCAAGTAGCTTCTGCTCCAATGGATGCTGAGTTTACCGGGCCATATTTTAGTCCGGATGGAAGTTCATTATTCCTTAGTGTTCAACATCCTGGAGAAACGAGCACTTCTCTGGATAAAAATGGTCTGAGCAGTCATTGGCCAGATGGTGGCGATTCTATTCCAAGATCAGCTGTATTAGTGATTAGCGGGAAGGCCTTGGATGATTTAATGGGCAGATAGTTTAGAATT
>JBILRD010000276.1:0-3780 GCA_044372845.1 Saprospira sp.
TGAAAAATTTTAGACAATTGTCAGGCATAGTTCGATCATAGACAAATCTAGTACTGCTTCCAAGATTCCTTTTATTCAAACCTACTTTTATTTTTTCGATCAGATCTCCAGAATATTCATCTTCCAGGTAAAGTTCAGCATCCCTTGTCATTTTGAATGAAAAAGAATCTTTGACTGTATAACCCGGAAATAAATTAGGGAGTGCATGTCTCACGATGTCATCCAGCATAATGATATTTTTGGCGTCATCATCTTTAACAGGTAACTGTATGAATCTTGGGAAACGATCAGAAGGAATCCTGACAACAGCATATCTTGGAGTTCCTTTTGTGGCTAAGACTACGCCCAGGTAAAGGGCATTATTGATTAAAAATGTCCTGATTTTGTGTTTTACAATCAAAATTGGTTGTAAATAAGGAATCAATTTTTCCTCTATATAATCGTCCAGAAATTCCTTTTGTCCATCATTCAATTCTCGAATTTTAAGAATATGAATGTTGATAGAAGCTAGTTGTGGAATAATGTGTTTCTGATAAATTTCTGTAAATTCTATTTGCTGTTTTTTTACAGTATCTGTAACCATTTCCAGAATCTCATCAGGAGGAAAATCCAATTCTTTCTGAGTAATTTTCCCCAGTCTGATCAACCCTTTGATAGAGGCTACTCTGACTCTGAAAAATTCATCAAGGTTGGAAGAATAAATTCCCAAAAATTTTATTCTTTCAAATAATGGAACAGATGGATCCTTTGCCTCTTGAAGTACTCTGTGATTAAAAGCTAACCAGCTCATATCTCTATTGATATAGGGCGCTTCAGTATATGTTTTGGTTTCTTTTTTACTCATTTTAAATTTTGTTGAATTTTCAGATTGCATTATACAATGGAACTGAATTCGAAAAATATTAAAAATTCTGAAATTATGGCCTTTGTTTTAAGCCAATAAATATTTTTTAAAATAATTATTGAATGGATCCGGCATCTTCCTCCTTGCGTCTGGCCATTTTCTTAGCTTTTGACTTTGCTACTTTTTCTTTAATTTCTGACATGATATCATCGAAGGAGTCAAATTCTAATTGATAGGAAAGGCCGCCACCATATCTTAATCTGTCTCCGAAAATACTCCTTTCTCCTCGGCTATAAACCCTGACTTTTAGATTCCCATCTTGGGTCAAGGCATATTCAATGATAAAGTCACCGCCAAAATAGTTTTGGTTGATTCCAGTGGTACTGTTATTATTAAAATCAACATTTCCTCCAAAATGCACTCTCAATTTATCTTTGAGTAGATAGTTGTCTAAACCTAAATCAAATTGAGACCCTGTTCCTGTATTGGTCACCTGATCTTCCTGCAATTTATAACCAATTTGAACATCTACACTGCTGATAACATTTGATTCTCTCGCCCAATCAGATAAGTAGTCTCCCAGAAATCTTGAAAACTGTTGGGTAATCATTTCACTTAGCGTATTAAAACTAGATGCTCCGACATTGATATTTGTTGTTGCATTCTGCTCCGGCAAAAACTGATTCAGGGCTATTAGTCCGAATACCTGCCTGTTGAGTTTACTTTCATCTTGTTGAATAGCACGAATCGCAAGATTGGATAGGGTTGCTACTCTTCCAGATACATCTCCAACGATATTGAGGCCAAATTTAATATCTGGTCTCATCAATGATCCTGTCATATTCATTATTACCTCTACATCTACTAATCTATTTGCGGCATCCCTGGTTTCTGAATTTCTAAGTTCTTCCTGGTAGGAGAGTAAGAGATTGTAAAGACGAGATTTTTCAATATACTTCGCTTTGAGGTTGATATCAGCATTGTAAGGGTCACCACTCCATCTGATGGTTCCACCTTTCTGTACCGTAAAGGGTTTATTCACCAAACCTCGGTAGGTGAACAAGTAATTTCCCTGGTCAATAATGTAATCTCCGTTTAGATATAGTTCTCCCGAAGAGGTATATCTAACCTGGATGTTACCGTTACCTTTTCCTTCGATAACATCACCTGCTTTTTCATCAATAATGATTCTGGCAGTAGCATCAGGTGTTGCATTGATTTTGAGATTGACCTCCATGCCACTGGCAGTGAATTTAGGTTTGGTAGCAACATTGATGGTATCAGTTTTTTTCATGTCTTTAAAGACAAGGTAATCAATGGCCTGATTGACTTCAACGGCTTTCTTGACCGGTAAAAAGAAGGTACTTGATTGGTTATTGGGACCTGAATTCGTAGTGCCTTCAATATTCATGGTCAGTTTAGTAAAAAGTCCAGAAAGGTTAGCTCGACCAGTTGCATAAACTTTTCCATAGAATGGCATATTGCTTTTTGAGTCTGTGTTTAAGGTCAGATTTCTATTCATGATGAGGTTCAGATCTATTCCCCATTTTTTTAGATTGGTATGTAGGATTCGACCACCCAAATAGCCAATATTACCTTCTTGGTCTTTAATAGCAATTCCTTTTTTTACAGCATTGGTATTTTCATTAAATTCTAGCTCAGGAAGAAAAACAAAGCCATCGTTTCTAATAGAAATATCCGTAGAATCAATAGAGTATCTTGTATTTAAAAAATTGATGGTCATAGCCAGGTTTTTAATTTTTCCTAGGCCTTCAATATTTAGCTTATTGGTTTTTCCGTAAATCCTACCTTTTGCATTTATAATTCCCTGAGTATTAGACGCTACTGTGCCCATAAAATATTCCAGAACTCTGCCCTTGGCATTTTGGATATTAAAACTAAGATCCAAATAGTTTTTCTTTGAAATATCCTTTGTAGCATAGGCAGGAATGAGGTAAAAATCAGCGTTTAGATTTTCAAGCAATTTGCCCTGGTGAATCAATTCTCCTTTAATTGAATCTTTCAAATTTTTAGAGTTTAGAGCAAGATTGATTTCTTTCCACTCATCACCGTTAATTTTTAAATCAAAAAATTTAAGTTGTGCATTTAAATTTTCTTGTTTGAAAATATCCGCAGCAGATATATTTGCATTCAATAATCCAGAAATTTTAAACATAGGTAATTTGACTGGTTCATAAAGTCTTGCAAGATCAAAATTGTTGATAATAAGCATCAAACCTTTTTCTTTATAGCTTTTTAATTCTATTTTTTGCAAGGAGGCAGAATCTTGTAGAACCAGATTTTGAACATTTAAATTTTTATTCTCAAAATCAAAAGAAATAAAATTATCCCCTTGGACATTCCATTTTTGATTCAAAACTATCAGTCCAGAATTTTTTAGTTTAACAACAAAAGATTGTCTGTTAAATTCAAAGATGCCATTGAGATTAACATTTGTAGCAATCTTGCCAATTTCTTTAACTCTAAGATCAAAGGCTATGGAATCTCCCCTTCCTGTAAATTCAATATATGGAGCAGGTAATTGGGAGCTATCTTTTACAATTATTTTTGATAAGGAATTTATGATTTTCAAGTAATTTTTATTGCCGGATCCTGTAAGTTTTTCTCCCACAATTTTATAATCTCCCCATTTTACAGAGTCAATATCAGCATAGATTGAAAAATCATCCGTTTTATTGTCAAAATCAAATTTGAATTCTGACCCTTTGATGAATTTAAAATCTTTGTTGATGATTTCTGGTAATCTTTTAGAATCATGAATATTGACATTCACATGAACACTTTGATAGGGTATAGAATCAAAAGATTTTTTACTGTAACTACCCTTTGTACTTGCAATTTCCAGAGAATCATCTGCTCTTGCCAGCGTGATATTTCTGGTAAAGTTAGGATAATATTCTTCAGCAAAGGCTAAT
>JBILRD010000306.1:0-3480 GCA_044372845.1 Saprospira sp.
TATTTTATTGAAATTAGATTTTAATTGAAGTTCATTTTTTAAGGTTTCTTTATTTGTTTTTATATTTTTGTAGGTTGGAAATTACATTTTTTAATAATTAAACTGATTCACAGTTCTAAAACTACAAATCAAATGGTTGATGTATTATTAGGTTTGCAATGGGGAGATGAAGGAAAAGGAAAAGTTGTAGATTATCTTGCTGAAAAATATGATGTTGTAGCAAGGTTTCAAGGTGGTCCTAATGCTGGACATACTTTAATTTTGAATGGTAAAAAACACGTTTTACATACAATCCCATCTGGTGTTTTCAGACCTGGAGTAATCAATATCATCGGTAATGGAGTGGTTATTGATCCAATTACCTTAAAAAGAGAAATGGGTAATCTGATTGATGCAGGAGTGAATTTTAAAGATAATTTATACATATCCAAAAAAGCGCACCTGATTCTTCCTTCTCATAGAATGTTGGATGCTGCCATGGAAGCATCTAAAGGTGATGGAAAAATTGGGTCAACCTTAAGAGGAATAGGTCCTACCTACACGGATAAAATAGCCAGAAGAGGTTTGAGAATCGGAGATGTTTTTGATGCTAATTTTGCAAAAAGATATGAAGAATTGAAAGCTGTTCATTTAGAAATGGCATCTATCTATCCTAAAATTGATTTTAATTTTGAAGAAGAGGATGCTAAATTTATGGACAGTGTACAGTTCGTCAAAGAATATAAATTTGTGGAAGGAGAATATTTCATAAACAAACTTTTGGACGAAGGGAAGTCTGTATTAGCAGAAGGAGCGCAAGGTTCTATGTTGGATATTGATTTTGGAACCTATCCATTTGTTACTTCTTCCAACACAATTACTGCCGGTGTTTGTAATGGTTTGGGCGTTGCTCCAAGCAGAGTAGGTGAGGTCATTGGTATCACCAAAGCTTATTGTACCAGAGTTGGTGGAGGACCTTTTCCAACCGAATTATTGGATGAAATGGGAGAAACATTAAGGAAAGCCGGTTCGGAGTTTGGTGCAACAACAGGTCGTCCAAGAAGATGTGGCTGGATAGATCTTCCTCAATTAAGATATACCATCATGTTGAATGGCGTAACCCAGCTGGTGATGACCAAGGTCGATGTGTTAAATGACTTTGATGAACTTTCAGCGGCAACTTCTTACACTTATTCAGACGGCAAGGTTTCAGAAGAGGTGCCATATGATATGGTTAACACGGCGATCAAACCAAATTTTAAAACCTATAAAGGCTGGCAAAAAAACCTGGATGGGATTTCTGATTTCGATCAGTTTCCTGAGGAATTAAAAGCTTATGTCTTAGATATGGAAGCTTATCTAAAGGTGCCATTTACAATGATTTCAATAGGACCTGAAAGAGAAAGTTTGATCCTCAGATAAGCATTTAATTTTTTTTAAGCTTAATCTTTGTTAAATGTTGTCTAAATTTTGGCATTATCTATTTGGAGCACCAAACAAATCTATTGTTAAAGAAGAAGCTGAGAATATCGTGAAATATTTAATTGTCGGACTAGGAAATATTGGTGAAACCTACGAAAATACCCGTCATAATATTGGTTTTAAAGTAGTTGATGCTTTGGTTGAATCTATGGACGGTAAATTTCAGTCAGAGCGTTATGGCGCAGTAGCTGTTTGTAAAAACAAGGGTAGAATTTACATCGTCCTAAAGCCATCTACCTTCATGAATCTTAGTGGACAAGCAATAAAATATTGGTTACAAAAAGAGAAAATAGATATTTCTAATTTGATGGTAATATTAGATGACCTAAATCTTGATTTTGGAACCCTAAGGATTAAAGGAAAAGGTGGTGCCGGTGGACATAATGGTTTAAAAAGTATAGAAGAAGAATTGAAATCTCAAGATTATGCGAGGATGCGTGTTGGTATCGGAGACAATTTTTTAAAAGGTCAACAGGTTGATTTTGTTTTGGGAAAATGGACCAAACTTGAAACTGAAAACTTACCTAAAGTTTATAAACATTGTATTGGTGCTTGTAAAACATTTGGTTTTTTGGGATTAGAAAAAACTATGTCTGAATTTAACAAGAAATTATTTACTATCGAACATCCCAAAAACTAATGAAAATATTCGCTACTTTATTTTGTCTCCTTTCAAGCGTTCATGTAGCTTTTTGTCAAGAGCTCAATGGGGAGCTTTATAACATTGATTTAAGTTCCAGCTTGCCCTATGTAATTCTTTTTTACGTAGTTACGTTTGTTTCTTTAGGCCTTTATTTGATTAAATTGGTTAGACCTAACCACTCTAATAAATGGTTATATATTTCCTGTGTTATTGGCATAATTGGAGGTGCAGTACTTAGCATACAGTTTGACAACATACAGAAGGAACAACTTCCTAAATTAGAATATGAGAATCTAAAAGAGGAAGAATTGGAACCTCAGCTTAGGGAGCAATTTAAAATAAATAAAAGAGATGTTGAGAATCAAAAATATGCCAATTTTTGGATTATATCTATGCCTAATTTTATCATTTTAGGTTTAGGGATTCTTGCTGATTACAAGAATAGAAAACGAGATCTTTCGAAGCCCAGAGGCAGATATGACTAGATTAGATTTTTTGTTTTAGTTATCTTAACCAAACAATTTAGAATCAACAATATGAAAAATAATATACTCTCCGTTATTTTATTATTTATTCTGAGCTATTACAGTAACCTGTATTCCCAAGTAACACTAACAGTCAGAATCAACTCGGGTAATTCGGCCACCACTTGTACCGATGGTTTTTTTGGAGGAGCACCTGATCCTCAATGGAGAGTAAATATTGCTGGTCAGGGCTGGACAACTTATCCTCAAGCTGGGATATGTTTTTCAAACCCGCCAAACACACAATTTAATGAGACTTATGACTGTCCAAGTGCCTACCCAAACACCATTCAGGTTTGTTTCAGAGCTTTTGAAGATGATGGTGGTGCCTGTATAGTCAGTGAAAGTTGTTTGGAACAAATTTGTCAAAACTATCCTGTTCCTACTCCAGGAACAAGCGCAACTTATACCTTGAGTATAGCTTCTGGCAGTAGTACTGGTTCTGTCAATTTCACGATACAGGCAACTGGTGGTTTTACTCTACCTGGCTCTACTTATGACCTAATTTGTAATGCGATCAATCTTGGAACTATCCCTTCTGGCGGTTCTGTCGGAAACGATGGTCTAAGCAATAGAGGAAATTATTGTGCTACGAGTACTGCCGATCCAAATCCATGGGGAGGTTCCAACAATCAGGGAGTTTGGTTCACATTTACTACCAGCTCGACTCCTGCTACAACAATGCGTTTCAATGCTGTTAGTGATCCTCAGGGATTTGGAGACGGGCTAGATTTACAATTGGCGCTTTATAGAAGTTCAAACGGTACTTGCACGGGAGCATTGAATCTTGTAAGAGAAGAATATGAGGGGTTGGGTACGATTTGGGATGAAGAAATGTTTGTGGATTGTTTA
>JBILRD010000278.1:0-3756 GCA_044372845.1 Saprospira sp.
TACAGACAAACGACCAACTGCAATATCTAACAAGCCATTGGCATTTAAATTTCCTTCACCGTCATCCAATAATGCAAAAAAATCGTCAGTAGTATAGGTTTTCAGAGGATCAGTTGATTCTTCTGTTTCATAGGCAAGAATAAAATTATTATTCTTTGTCCTGCCAATACCTTTTCCTTTATAATCAAAGGAACCATTGCCAAATAGCAAAAGATATTTGAGAGAATCATTTCCTGAAGATCTTTCATACAGCATTTTGGCAAAATCTCTGACAGATGAAATATCAGGGTTACCAGATGAAAACTCGTTGTAAATGTCATCAACATCAACTGTAAGAACCGAAATATTGCTATGATTTGCCCTGTGTGCTGCTAGTCGCAATGCCGCAGCTTGAAAATTTTTATGATAAACGATTAAAAGATCTGGAATAGCAGTGATTCCATGCAGGTTCTGATTTTGAACTAAACCTATTGGATTAGGAGCTGGCAGGCTGTTAACATTGAATACAACAAATTCTCTTAGCGTATCAGCTGTTGTACCGAAACTGATATTTCCGTTGCCATTGAAAAGTTGGTTTTCAATATCATAAGGTGCTGTTAAATCCCAGATTTGAACAGAATTGGCGTTTTGTATATTGTAAGTTGCAGTGATTTGGCCTATACTGTTTTTGTCCCTGAAAGACATTTGTGTGCCGTTGAAAACAAGCTGACAACGTGCATTCAAAGTGATATAATCAAGCCATGCCTCAGCAGTTGAACTGCTATTGTTGAATAAAATATTGATATTTATATTATTGGAGCCAGTAACAAAATTTGAAAAATTATTGTACTTGCGGGCATAGAGTGAATATATATAGTTGTTAACTGCTGACATAGAACTTGTCAACAAGGATGTTCCGTTTGCTCTGATTTCATAAGTGCTACCTGAAAACGATCTGCTATAAAGCATCGATTGCATTTTGACAGGCTCAGACGTTAATCTGTTTGAGAAAACAAAATCAAAATTTTGGTTTCTGTTTATTTGAAAAGAATTACCTACCCATAAGCGACCACTTGGGGGAAGAGCAAATTCTTTTTCCATCAGATTTAGTTTATCTTCTTCAAAATGCTGTAATGCATCATAAGACGAAGTATTATAGTTTGTTCCAGAGAGGGAGGATTTGTTCTGTATTCTTTTCCCATTTGATGATCCTATTTTTAAAAAATAAGTGATTTGGTCAGTATAGATATTATCATAATGAAAAAACATGGATGAATTCGATTCATACTTCCAATAATCTTTGCCTAAACCATAAAAGAGTAGGTAATCATTTGCATCAAATCTGCCATCGTTTTCTCCTTCAATCCAGACAGCATTTTCCGAGAGATCATCAATTCTGTCAGAGCTTCCGGCTATTTCTGGAAGCATTTTACCCCCATTCCCTAACAATTGTATTTTTCTTGGGTCTATGTTGTCAACATCAATACCCAGATTTTTCAGGAAATTATAATCGATCTTGTAAACCGAACTATTGCTGACAGATATTTTGTAGAGGAGGCCGTCATTAAGCTTTGAAACATTATTAAAAGATTTGGCACTAAAGTTATCAGTTGGAGAAATTTTATTTTCAGCTATTATTTGAATATCAGCACTGATTAGTTTTTCAAATCGTCCAGTTGTATTATTTTTTCTGACAGGTACAAACTGAATGATTGCAAAACTTTGACCTTTAAGGGTTGATATTTCTGTTTGAAATCCAATTTCGTTGGTAATAAATTCCTGACCCCAGTTGGATGTTTCATCGATACTTAGATAGGATGCATTCGATAAAACCACCTTCATTGAGGTGTTTTTGTTCCATGGAATTTGAATAGCCTTAATCGGCAACATGGTGCTTTCATCATAAACAGCCCCTTGGAAGCTTAGGTATTTTGTTTTGGATTCTAAACCAGTTGAAATCTCCTTAGCTTCTATATCCCAATCAAGATTGATGGAAATATTATTATTAGCTTGAGAAAACAAATTTAAACCAGCATTGATTATTAAAATCAAAACCAATAAATATCTTATTAACATACTGCGAGCATTTGGTTGACAATGAATTGAATAGAATCAGAGTAAGGTTATTGTCAAATTATTATGATGATTTAGATCTCAAAACAAAAATTAAATACACGGGTTGGTCAAAAGTCCCTTAATCACAAATATAAATTTTGAATAATATAGATAAGCAATTTTTAATAATTATTTTTCCAATGGAATAAAAGATTAAAATATTATACAAATTGAACAGATAATACAATATATTATTCAAATATTATGTTATTTTAGCGCTCAAACACATTGACCTTAATACTTAAACGCAAAAATCTTATATAGTGTTTGAAAAAATTCAAATACATGTAGTGAGATTATCTTTAATCTTCTCATTGATTATATCAACAACGCTTGGGCTTGTTGCTCAAGACCCTGTGTTTACTCAATTTTATTTATCTCCTTTGCAACTTAATCCTGCTTTGACGGGAACGGTAGACGCTCCAGTTTTTCATCTGAATTACAGAAATCAATGGCCGCAAATGTCAAAAGCTTATGTTACATATGCCGCGTCTTACAATCAGTTTTTTAGTAAATTCAATAGCGGATTGGGAGTATCAATCTTATCAGATGTTGCTGGGAATGGAATTTATAATTCCAATCAATTTGGGTTAAGTTATGCTTATGAAGTCAGGATGAGCGATGACCTGTATTTTAGAACTGGTTTAGAAGCTAATTACGTAAACAAAAGGTTGAATTGGGACAAGTTGATTTTTTTTGACCAACTGGATATTGAAACAGGACCTTTCAATTCAAGTGGTGGTTTAAATCAAACTGCCGAGAACAGACCATCAGAAACTATAAATTATTTTGATTTTGGATTTGGTGTTTTGATGCACAGTCGTTATTTTTATGGTGGAGTTTCGATGAAGCACATCAATGCTCCAAGGGATGGATTTTTCAGAAATAACAATAGTCCAGAGTTGCCTTTGAGATTAACTGTACATGCCGGAACTGAAATTCCTTTGAATGTAAACAATAAATATAAAAGTTCTTCGTTTTTATCACCAGCTGTAATGTTCACAAAACAAAGGCAGTTTTATCAGTTGAATCTTGGGTCCAATATCCACTATGAAAGTTTACTTGGGGGGCTATGGTTTAGACATACTTTTGGTAATTCCGATGCAATTATCGTTTTGGCTGGCTATGAAATGAAATTTTTTAAAATTGTTTACAGTTATGATTTAACTGTCTCAAAGCTCGGTACAAACACGGGTGGAGCACATGAAATATCATTGATTTTTAATTTTGAAAACAAAAAGAAATATCAAGATTATAATAATTGCTTGAAATTATTCAGGTAATTTTTTAGATTTGCGATTGCCTTTATTAAAAAGTAAAAAAAACTTGCTTGCAGATGAAAAAATTATTTTTGTTCGCCTTCGTTGGGATCTTAGTTGCCGCTACCTCCTGTAAACGCGAAGATCGTTCGAGAACTACTAATTGGGGGTTCAATTCTCAACAATGGGGTAACTTTGAAAAAACCCTTGACTACAAAGGTCAGGAAACTGGTCCTAACTTGGTATTTATCGAAGGTGGTACATTCAATATGGGTGTAACTGAAGAAGATGTAATGGCAGATTACAACAATATTGCACGTCGTGTTACAGTGTCGTCATTCTATATTGACGAAACTGAGATTGCAAATATTGACTGGTTAGAGTATCTATATTTCCTATTGAG
>JBILRD010000422.1:0-2588 GCA_044372845.1 Saprospira sp.
CTGATGATTTGGCAACGGTTCGTTATCGTTCAAACGGAATTCAAAAAGCTCCGGCAATCATCCGAACAAGAGGACATCGATTAGAGGGTATCTGGCATTCGGGATCACAACTAGGATTGTTGTTGAGCAGTTTAAGAGGAATTTGCATTTTAGTTCCAAGAGATATGACCAGAGCTGCCGGATTTTACAATACTATGTTAAAATCCGACGATCCTTGTATCGTTATTGAATGTTTAAATGGGTACAGACTTAAAGAGCAGATGCCTGAAAATATTGGTGAATTTACCATCCCTCTTGGAGTTCCTGAAGTTCTTCAAACAGGAACTGATGTGACTTTAGTGACCTATGGATCCTCTGTCAGAATTGCCCAGGAGGCTATCAAACAGTTAGAGGAAACAGGAATTTCTGTAGAACTAATTGATGTTCAGTCTCTGTTGCCGTTTGATGTTCATCATCAGATTGTAGAATCCGTCAAAAAAACCAATCGTTTGGTTGTGTTGGATGAGGATGTCAGTGGTGCTGCTTCAGCTTTTATTCTGGATAAAATTATGGTCGAACAAAAAGCTTATTTTTATCTTGACTCTGAACCTATAACTATTCATGCTGAAGATGTACGTCCTGCCTATGGTTCTGATGCGGACTATTTTATTAAGCCTTCGGCTGAAGATGTATTTGAAAGAATATATGAATTGATGCATGAAGCAGATCCAACTCGTTTTTCGAAAATGTATTTCATGAAATAATTTTAAGATGTCGCAAATAAAATTTGGAACAGATGGCTGGAGAGCTATCATCGCTAAGGAATATACCGTTGATAATGTGATCAGAGTAGCTACTGCTACTGCACTTTTTGTCAAACAGAATGCTGGAAAAACGGTAGTGGTCGGACATGATTGTAGGTTCGCAGGTGAAATGTTTGCAGAAACTACCGCTCAGGTATTGGCAGCTCATGGTATCAAAGTTTTTATTGCAAAAGGTTTTGTTTCAACTCCGATGGTTTCTTTGGGAGTTGTGAAAACAAGTTCCTTCCTAGGTGTAGTCATCACTGCCAGTCATAATCCACCTGATTATAATGGTTACAAATTAAAATCGTACTATGGCGGACCATCCATTCCTGCTGATATTGCTGCAGTAGAAAATTTAATTCCTGATCATGTACCAACTGTTCAATTCGATTCTATTGAAGCTTTAAAAGAAAATGGACTTTTAGAATATATCAATCTTGAACAGTTGTATGTTGAAGAATGTCGCCAGAAATTTGACTTAAATGCAATCAACAATTCATTCGTCAGACTGGCTTATGATGCGATGTATGGTGCTGGTCAGAATGTTGTCAGACAATTATTGAAAAATATTACTGAATTTCATTGTACTCACAATCCAAGTTTTGAAGGTCAGGCTCCAGAACCGATTCATAGAAATTTACTTCAATTATCTGAGTTTATCGCCAAAACTGATGGCATCAACTGCGGATTAGCTAATGATGGAGATGCAGACAGAATAGGCATGTATGATGAAATGGGTCAATTTGTGGACTCGCATCAAATTTTGTTGTTGTTGATTCATTACCTTCACAAATACAAGGGAATGGATGGGAAAGTGGTCGTTACATTTTCTGTGACTGACAAGGTTAAAAAACTTTGTGAACACTATGGTTTAACTTGTGAAGTTACTAAAATCGGATTTAAATACATTGCTGAAATCATGACCAAGGAAAAGGTTTTGGTGGGTGGAGAGGAATCTGGGGGAATAGCAGCTGCTGGTCATATTCCTGAAAGAGATGGAATTTGGATGGGCTTGATTTTGCTCGAGTTTATGGCTGTAACCGGAAAAACATTGAGACAGTTGATTCAGGAAATTTATGATTTGGTTGGACCGTTTGCTTTTGACAGGGATGATTTTCATTTAGATAATAATTTAAAAAATCAGATTGTTGAAAATTGTAAAAACCGGATTTATACATCTTTTGGAAACTACGAAGTGTTAAGAGTGGAAGATTTGGATGGGTTTAAATTCTATCTGGATGAAAATACCTGGATCATGGTCAGAGCATCAGGAACAGAGCCTGTTTTGAGAGTCTATGCTCAGGCACCAAGTCCTGCAGATGTTAGAAAAGTATTAGATGCTGCCAAACAGACATTGATTGGATAAATATAATTGATAACTTATTGTTAAATAATAATTAGAATTGATAATGAAATACGATGTTACAATAATTGGTTCTGGTCCTGGCGGATATGTAGCTGCTATCAGATGTGCTCAATTGGGTTTAAAAACTGCTTTGATCGAAAAATATAACACCTTAGGTGGCACTTGTTTGAATGTAGGATGTATACCTTCTAAAGCATTGTTGGATTCTTCTGAGCATTTTCATGTAGCCAGTCATAAATTTTCTGAGCATGGAATCGAGATTAGTGGATTAAAAGCCAATCTTGATCAGATGAACAAAAGAAAAAATGAGGTGGTAGATCAAACTTGCAAGGGAGTTAAATTTTTGATGGACAAAAATAAAATAACTGTCTTCACAGGTCATGGTTCATTTGTAAATAAAAATACCATCAAAGTAACTCAAAAAGACGGAAAAGGAG
>JBILRD010000280.1:0-3728 GCA_044372845.1 Saprospira sp.
TTCCTACGTACAGGATATTATGGGACCCATGTGTTTTGATTATGGATTTGGGCCATTCCGATGGGTTTGTAGTTCGGGAGATCCAAAAGATCTGGCGATAACAGATCAGTTGGCTGCCGAGGTTTTGGAAGAGATTTTCGAAACAGCTGCGGATGAAATCAAGCAACAGTTGCAGGACAATCTGACCTGGATAAAAGCGGCTGATGAAAACAAAATGGTGGTAGGCTCTCAGGCCAGAATTCTGTATGCAGATTCTTTGGGACGTATCAAAATAGCAAAGGCTTTCAACAAAGCGATAAAGGAAGGGCGCCTCTCTGCTCCGGTAATACTGGGAAGAGATCATCATGATGTTTCAGGAACGGATTCGCCTTACCGTGAAACATCTAATATCTACGATGGGTCGGCCTTTACGGCGGATATGGCCGTACATAATTTTGTTGGTGATGCCTTCAGAGGTGCCACCTGGATTTCTTTGCATAATGGAGGCGGAGTTGGCTGGGGAGAAGTGATCAATGGTGGTTTTGGTATGCTTATAGATGGTAGCCCGGAGTCGGACAGACGTTTGGAAATGATGTTGCTTTGGGATGTCAACAATGGAATTGCACGTAGATCATGGGCAAGGAACGAAGGCGCCATCTACGCCATAAAAGAAGAGATGAAAAGAACTCCGGGTCTTAAGGTTACCTTGCCGAATATTCCGGAGGATAGTATTTTGGATAATTTATTTTAGTAAATAGAGCTCGGGAATTTTCTCGGGCTTTATTGTTAAATAATTTATTGTCAGTATTATCAGTCGTATTTTAAGATATTAACACTTAGTTTGATAATTGATCTTTCTATCATAAATTTGCTGAAGAATTATTTTCAAATTAGAAACACAAACCGAGTTTACCTTACGTTCCTAAAGCATCACAATTAACCTAAACTATGTATAACAAACAACTACTTTTTATTGCCATATTTTCAATCCTTGGATTTACTACAGCTTATACACAAGCATTTTTGAGTGGGAAGGGAGACAGAGGAATTGGTGGGGATCTTACGTTAGACTCTTTCAACAATCTTTTTACCACCAATCAGTTCAGTGGAACCACAAATGTTGGAACAGACACTTTTACATCAGTTGGTAGTGCCGATATTATTGTTTCAAAGTATAATCCAAGTGGTGCCAGACTTTGGTCTACTCAGATAGGTGGAAGCGGCGGTGATTATGCTCGTGAATTGGCTTATGACAACAATGGAAACATTTGGGTTTCTGGTACCTTCAGTGGAACGATGAATATAGCAGGTTCTACCTTGACTTCCGTTGGCAGCAATGATGGTTTTGTAGTTAAAATATCAGCCACGACAGGAAACGTTCTTTTTGCTTTTCGATTTGGAAGTACATTCAACGATGATTGTCTGACCATTAAGGCGGATCCTTCTGGCAATATCTATTTGTCTGGAACCTTTACCGGAGCTTTTTATGCAGGTTCTCTGAGTTTTTTCAGTCTTGGTATGGATGTTTTCGTCATGAAACTGGATAACAATGGAACTCCTCAATGGTTAACGGGAATCAGCGGAAGCGGCATCGAAACCATGTGGACGATGTGTGTGGACCAATCCGGAAATGTATTTGTTGGTGGATTTGGCACTTCTGCAACAACGAGTCATGCAGGTAGCAGTATCGCCACTCCTGGTCAAAATCATTTTATTACAAAGATCAATAGTTCCGGCGTTCACCAATGGACAAGGCTGATGCAGTTTACAGGAGAAATTTACGGACTTAGTGCGGATGGAGCAGGCAATGTCTATTTTACCGGAAATTTTGATACCCAAGCCGTTATAGGTCCTTTTACTTTGACAAATGGTGCCAACGACAATATTCTTTTGGTAAAGATTTACAATAATGGAACAGTTGCCTGGGCTAGGCATTTTGGAAGCACAGGTTCAGATCAGGGATATGATCTGAAAGCCAGAGCAAATGGTGATCTTTACTTAACCGGTTCTTTTGAAGGAGTTTACACTTTTGGTTCAACGATATTAAGCGGTGGTGGTTCTGGCCGAACTTATATTGCCAAGCTGGATTCTTCTGCCAATGTTGACTGGGTTGTTCAAAGCAGCACTGCCAATTTAAATTATCCTACTGCTATTGCTGTTGATAATAACGGGGCGATTTACACTGCTGGTGTTTCAGGAATACTGATAACATTTGGGAATATCTCCATCAATGTACCTACCAATGGGGGTTTTTTGATCAAGATAGCAGATGATGCCAATATTATCAACGGAACAGTCTTTAGAGATTTTAACAATGATGGCATCCAAAATTCCGGCGAAACTGGAATCCCCAATTCGATGGTTATGCTGAATAGTGGCCCATACGCTGTACCTTCCAATCAAAGTGGTTTATATAATTTATACACTTTGTCAGGAGCTTTTTCTGCCAGTATTCCAAATCTGCCTTTGTACCACAGCCTGACGACAAATCCAGTTCAAACGGCCAATTTTAGTGGATTAGGAGCAGTAGATACTGCCAATCATTTTGGACTTTATCCAACGCCGAATGTCAATGACCTTTTTGTCGATATTCAGGCATACTCTGTACCAAAGGCGGGTTATGCTTTGGGATACATGATCACCTACAAGAATCTTGGAACGACTGCGCAAAATGCAACCTTAAGTCTAGATTTTGATCCAATGCTCGGATCTTACGTTTCTTCCCCATTACCAAGTTCTGTTTCCGGGCAAACGATGAGCTGGAATTTGGGTAACCTGGATCCTCAAACTATCGGGACTATCAATATTTCTTTCAGCATTCCAACTACTGCCAATATTGGTGATTCCATTAGAACTGTTGCCGATATTAGTCCTGTTGCCAATGATACAACGCCAGCAAATAACAATGAATCAGCTTTGAGTATAGTTGTGGGTCCATTCGATCCAAATTATAAGGAAGTGGATAAGACGGTCTTGAGTTCTGTTTCAAATCCTGCCTGGTTGGAATACGTTGTACATTTTCAAAATGTAGGAAATGATACCGCTTACAATGTTTATATCCTTGATTCCATCACTTCCTATCTTGATTTGTCAAGCATGGAAATCATCTCCAAAAGTCACGAACCTATGACTTGGTCTGTCAACAGAAATAATATTGTTGAGTTCAGATTTGATGGGATTATGCTGCCGGATTCTGCCAGAAATTATGTTGGTTCTTGCGGATTTGTTAAATATAGAGTTAAGCATCTTTCCACGATTCCTTTAAATGATTCGATTACCAATTTTGCGGATATTTATTTTGATTATAATGCTCCGATAACCACCAACACGGTAGCCACTTATTACATAAGTCCTTCAGCTGTTGAGGATCTTTCTGCATTTCAGTTTAACATCTATCCAAACCCGGTCAATGATGTTTTGCTGATTGAAGTTGAAAATATGGAGGATAGAATGATTCAACTTTTTGATTTGAATGGTAGGTTGTTGTTACAAAAAAATATCAACTCAAGAATAGAAAGTCTGGATATGTCCGATTATCCATCAGGAACATACTTTATTCAGCTGAAAGAAATGAAATCAGGAAAATCAATCAGCAAGAAGATCAGCAAAAAATAGTAGAAAGGAAAATGCCCCCAAATTTTTGGGGGCATTTTTTATTGATTGGATTTTTTCAATGCTAAAGCGTGAAACATCAAGCCATATAAAGTCAAAATTAGCCATACCGCTAGGACATGGTTCAGATAAGAACT
>JBILRD010000281.1:0-3701 GCA_044372845.1 Saprospira sp.
CCTATATCTGCCGCTTTGAGTGCAGGAGCATCATTTACTCCATCACCAGTCATAGCTACAACCTCACCCTTAGATTTTAATATTTTTACGATTCTCAATTTTTGTTCTGGAAGTATTCTGGCAAATACATTTACAGTGTTAATTTTGTTTTTCAACTCTTCATCACTCATTTCACTTAGCTCTCTGCCGCTCAATATTGCATTTACAGTAGATAAACCAATTTGATTGGCAATACTTCTGGCTGTTTCAGGATAGTCCCCTGTTATCATTACGACCTTCACTCCTGCCCTTTTGCATTCTTCAATTGCCAATGGCACCTCTGTTCTAATTGGATCTTGTAAAGCTATTAAACCTAAAAAATTAAAATCAAAATGATGCTGTTGATTTGGAAGTTCAGCTTTATTACAACTAGCATTTGCAACCCCCAAAACTCTATAACCTTTTGAAGCCAATTGATGAAGTATTTCACTGTGCTTGGCAATTTCAACTGCAGACAGATTACATAGATTAAAAATTGTTTCAGGTGCTCCTTTTGTAGATATTATTGGTGCTTCGTCTATTTCAATTTCCAATACCCTTGTCATTGCAAGCAATTCTTTACTTAAAGGATATTCCTTAAGTAATTTATGATTTAGTAAATCAGGTAATAAAATAAATCCTAATTCCTCAATTGCTTTATCAGTGGGATCTATAGATTTCAATTGTGTAGCATAGAACACATGGGAAATTAAATTAGATAGTAATTCAATTTTTTGATGAAAGAATTCTTTTAAAACCAAATCTGTCCCATTGTATATTGCCACAACTTCCATTTTATTTTGTGTAATAGTACCTGTTTTATCCGAACAAAGTACTGTAGCGGATCCAAGTGTTTCAATTGCAGAGGCCTTTCTGGTCAAAACATTTTTGGTAGATAATCTCCACGCTCCCAAAGCCAAAAATATTGTCAAAACAACAGGAAATTCTTCAGGTAATATTGCCATTGCTGAAGCTAAGCCGTTTAACAAAGATTGCAGAAGATTTCCTCTGGTAAAATAAAAAAGCAAAACAATACTTATACAGATCGCTATAGCTACAAAGACAAATTTTCTAATCAATTTTTGCAATTCAATTTGAAATCTTGTTTTTCCTACTTCAATTTTTTTTATAGACAATGCGATTTTTCCTAGTTCAGCGTCTATACCAGTTGACTTCACTTTCACAATTCCCTTACCTTGAACAACTAAGGTTCCACTGTAGACAATATTAGCTGGATCTTTTTTTACTGAAATAGATTCACCGCTGAGCATTGATTCATCTACACTCAAATTAACAGCCTCTAATACCTCTGCATCCGCACAAATTCTATCTCCTTCTTGTAGTATTATAATATCATCCACAACAATTGATTTACTATCGATGATTTGTTGAACAGCATCTCTAATCACTGTCACACGTGGGGAGGCTAATTTTTTTAAAGCATCAAGTGCTTTTTCTGTCTTTAGATACTGATAAAATGTAATAAAAATTATGATTGACATAGTCGATAACATAACTATTCCCTCTCTCAGATCTCCAATAATAATATACAGTATGCCACAGGAGATAATCAAAATAAACATCGGTTCTTTGATTACTTCAACTACAATTTGAATTATATTTTTGGACTTTGATTCAGGTAAAACATTGTATCCAAATTTTGATAATCTTTGATTTGCCTCTTCAGTTGTTAATCCTGCTCTCATTTTTTTTGATAAATAACGAATAGCCAATATAAATAAAAAAAAAGCCTCAAAATATGACTTTGAGGCTTTAAACAATTGCATCCTGTTCAATTATGACAGCAAAAAACTAATCTATATCAACTAATGATTTACGACAACTTTTTTTGTCATTCTGTTATTACCATTCTCTATAACAATCAGGTAAGTACCGTCATAAAGTGATTCCGTTTCAAAAAAAGCGATGGTCTGTCCTTTACTAATAATTTTAGATTCTATTTTACGTCCAGTCATGTCAAATAACCTTACTGACAAATCATCTTTAAGCAAACCGTTGATTTGTACGGCGATTAAATCTGATGCAGGATTGGGGAAAATGTTTATATTTAATTGATCGAAAGCTTCTTGAGATATTGAGGTAGAAGTTGGAATATAGGTAGTTGTACTTTCAGTAACCGATGTAACTTTTTGAGCTGTTTTAACGCCGTAAAAAGTTGGACCAACTACATAAGGATAAGCTGAATTCCAGTTTGAGTCAACAGTAGCAAAATAACAATAAATGCCAGATGGATATTCAGGAGTTACACAAAAACGTCCATTGTGAACATCTAACACTTCAGGATCGGTACTGTTTATATACTCATAATCTTCTTTAAAATAACCAAGTGCATAAGTTGAACTGACAGCAGGCCCATCAGGCACATCTGTTCCATCTGCATAAACAGTTCTTGTTGTAATATTACGCTTATGGTATCCAGATTTAATTCTCACGATACCACCAGTACCATTAGTATTTTTATATCCATAAGCTCCATAGATTGGAAATCCATCATAGGCAAATCCAATCAGTGGTGAATGTTGATT
The DNA here is from genome assembly GCA_044372845.1 of Saprospira sp. Taxonomy (GTDB): domain Bacteria; phylum Bacteroidota; class Bacteroidia; order Chitinophagales; family Saprospiraceae; genus Saprospira. Next base: position 2,565 of record JBILRD010000281.1, read on the forward strand.
GCTATCAATTGTATATAAACCATCTGAATCATATAGATTACAAACAGTAGAGATGACAGTTAAATCTAACTTAAATGCACTTGGATTCTGATGGTGATGATAATTACCATTAGCTGGGTGCCCTTTTGCACAGTCGAAACCCGCTTTTTCTGCAGGAACTGCATCTCTATTCCATGTTTGTGTCGTTCCAGGTCCTCCAGGACATGGTGACATACCAGGCAATCCACCACACAAAGTATTGGCAGTTGTATTCCAAGCAACACCATCGCGATAATCAAACAAGGCAACTCCGTTGATAAAAACGCCAATATTTCCGCCAGTTGTAGAAGATAAGGTACCCGTATTTTGTACAGGATTTAAAGGGAATTTAAAAATTGCATTTTGATCCGAAGCCTGAGTAGGATTCCCGTCCAAAAAAGGACCAGTTGGATAGGCAGGTATGCCATTTGTCGTTACATAAACCCAATTTGAAGAATATTGTACTAATTGTGTATTAACAGGTATGTTATTAGAAATTGAAGTCGAATTCCCTTGAGTATAATATCTTCCTAAAATAGATGAATTCTGTAACCAGCTTGTTATGGCAGGGTTAGTTTGCGAATATCCATTATAGGAAACCACAAATAAAAGAAAAGTAAAAAGTAATTTTTTCATGTGTAAAGTTTTAGTTTAAATATAAGACGAGGTAATAAATTTATTCCTTCATTTAATTCATTATATTTTTTGGAAATCCATAATTTTTATGAAAAACAAAGTGTCGATCATTTAAAGTTAGTAAAAAAGAAATCAACTCAACTTTCTCATCAGAGTTTAACAAGATTGATTTTTTCAGCTCAACAGATAAATTGTTGTATTCCACAATTCTATCAACATAATGATTGATTACCTGAGATAACTTTTTGAATCTTCCATCATGCATATAGGGATAACTATAACTAAGATTTCTTAGACTGGGAATTTTAAATTTCATTGAATCGTCCGGATTTTGAGTAATTTTCAATCTACCCAAATCCATTAAAACACGATCGACAGGCAAACCGTTATTGGCAAATTGATAAGTACTAAAGAGTGGTTCTTTATGACAAGAATTACAGTGCGTTTTAAATAAATTATAACCTTTTTTTTCCTGTTCGGTAA
>JBILRD010000282.1:0-3698 GCA_044372845.1 Saprospira sp.
CGATCCCATAATCAATGAAGGATTAACTATCACAGCGGAGAGCCCTTCTTGAATTCCACGCCAAACTTCAGATTCAGCTTTAAATTTTGAAATGGCATAGTCAGAATTTAGATGACTATTTTCCCAAAGTGAATTTTCATTGACTTTGTTACTTTTTTCTGTACGTCCCAAAGCAGCAATACTGCTAACGTGTAGAAATTTTTCAATCCCATATTCCAAAGCTAGATTGACAAGATTTTCAGTACCCTCAACGTTTACTTTTAACATTTCATATCTGTCCTTAGCATTGAAAGAGACTAAAGCTGCTGCATGATATATCTGGTCAACTCCTTGTATATAATCTGAAAGGCTTGGAAAATCATTAAGGTCACCTTCCACCCATTCTATCTTATCCTTTATATCATCCACCAACTGAGTGGGGCTATTTTTTCTTTTTAATGCTCTGATTTGATAACCTTTTTTCAAAAGTTGCCTTATTAAGTAAGACCCAACAAAACCGGTACCTCCGCTAACAAACACTTTTTTCATAACTAAAATTTTACCAAGATTCTATTGGTTAATTTAAAACTAAATGAATTCGATTTTGACTTTTACTTCTCCGTCTTTAAATCTAATCAATATTTCATCTTGTTGACTCAGCTGACGAACTGAATTTACTGGAATTCCATTAGAATCATAAATCAAGGTAAACCCTCTTTCCAAAGTTGAATCCGGAAGCATCAGTTCCAATTGATTTTCCAATAATTCTAAAAATTGTTTTTCCTTTTGAATTAAAAGTTTGGATGAAAGTTCGATCTTTTTAAAAATTGAATTCAATATAATTTCTTCATTTTTAAGTCTATGCTGTAAATTTTGTTTCAGTTCAATGGCAATTTTATTGAGTTCCATTTCAAAATTTAAAACTCTTTGAACTAAAAAATCAGCTACTGCTGTAGGTGTTTTCATCGAATATTTAGCAACAATATCCGATAAAGTTTCATTGATATCATGTCCGATTCCTGTGAGCACCGGCAATTCTGAGGTAGCAATAGCTTTGCATACGTTATAATCATCAAAACCCATTAAGTCTAGTTTAGCACCTCCTCCCCTGACAATGACTATACAGTCGAATTGATCGGATTGCGTCTCAATAATTTCTATTTGTTCGACAACCTCACTGCTCAGGTTATTACCCTGCATTGCCGCCTGAAAAAGTTCTGTTTTAAAAGCGTAATTGTAATGATTATGATGGAGATGTTGTAAAAAATCCTGAAGTCCAGCTGCATCTTTACTGGAAATTACAGCAATTCTCTGAGGCACCAATGGAAAATCCAATTGTTTGTTCAATTCCAGGAATTGTTCCTCCTCTAACCTTTTCAAGGTAGCTGCTCTTTGTAACTCTAATTGACCAATAGAAAAACTTAAATCTAAATTTTTAACAATCAAAGACAAACCGTGTAACTCTGAAAACTCAACCAATACCTCTATCAGAATTTGTTGTCCAACCTGTAAGATTGTCCAAATTCCATCTCCAATATTTTTCTTGATATTTTCAATATCTTTTGGCCATATAATAGCGTTTGACTTTGCCTTTAATTGAAAATCGTCTCTATCTACCAAAGAAAGATAGATGATCCCTTTATTGTATTTATAATCAGATATTTCAGCTCTTATCCAAACAGATTCCTTCATATTAAAAGAGATAACCCTTCTAAGATGTTGATTCAATTCATATAAGGAAAAACTATTCATTCTTTATTCAATAATAATCTACAATCTAACAATTCAATAATTCAATATACACTAAAAATCAACGATAATTTGATCTGTAATAATTTTATTTTTAAAAATATGCGGATAATATTCCTTCAATTCAGCAACAAATAAATCAAAAGGAACATCACTAAACCAGCCATAATCTTTTTCATAATGAATAAATGGCTTACCATCTTTATCAGATTCTTGAAAAACAGCATCGTTTTCACCATCAAATTCCAGTACTGAAACACCGAGCTTATCACATAATTCCTTGTTAAAAACCGGAGTCAATTTTATCCACTTTTCATTGAAATAAATTTCAACAAATCCATGAAAAACCATTAAATCAGTTTTTAAATAGTTTTCTACTTTTTCTGTAGCCAAATGATTTCTGACATTAGCATAGCATAGTCTGGATGGAATGCCTATGACACGCATACATGCTGCAAATAGATTTGATTTTTCAACACAGTAACCTGAATCTTTGCTGAGCAAAAAACTAGCCTTTAGAGCGTATGGTTTTAGTATCAGCTGATAAGGATTGTATCGAAATTCATCCCTTATGGAATTGTACAATCGAATTATTTGTTCTTTTCTATCAGAAATGCCTTTTATCTTACGTTCTGTGTAAGCAATTACATCCACATGATTACTGTCAGTATAAAATCCTGGCTGAAGGTAAGATTGAAAATCCATTGCTTTGTATATTACATAATAGTTGAGATAAATAATCGATAAAACCAATCTTAATTCTTCTAAATTTGGCTTTCTATTTGCATTGTTTTATTTTTACAAAGATACTAACAGTTTAAATTAAATCGTAATGAATAATGCGCCTATTGGCATATTTGATTCTGGAATTGGCGGATTAACTGTCGCTTCGGCCATCAACAAAAGATTTCCAAACGAATCGATACTTTATTTTGGAGATACTGCACATTTACCTTATGGTGAAAAATCAGTCGCCTCTATTCAAAAATACTCCTTAGAAATCAGTGACTTTTTAATTGAAAAAGGCTGTAAAATGATTGTTATTGCCTGTAATACGGCTTCAGCAGCTGCTTTTGAACTGATTCATGAAAAATTTGGCTCCAAAATACCTGTAGTGGATGTAATTAGTCCTTTGGTGAATCTTATAGCCTCTAAAAATTATAATAAAATTGGAGTAATGGCTACCAAAGCTACAGTCAGATCTGATGTTTACAATAAAAAGATTCACGAGTTAAAATCAAATACAGAGGTTGTTTCTTTGGCAACCGGTTTATTGGCTACCATGATTGAAGAGGGATTTTTTAACAATGACATCAGCCATGCTGTTCTGCACAAATATTTAACTTATCCTGATTTTGAAGATATTGATGCCCTACTACTGGCCTGCACACATTATCCATTGATCAAGGCAGAGATTGAATCATTTTACAATGGCAAAGTAGCAGTCTATGATTCTGTTGATGCTGTCACTTCAAAAATAGGGGCCTTACTGGACACATATAATCTGTTAAGTGATGGAAAATCTAAACTTGCCAATAGATTTTTTGTTTCGGATTACACTCAGTCTTTTGAACAAACTACCAGGATTTTTTATCAACAAGAAGTCAATTTAGAAGTAGCCAATCTCGAAAAATAATATTCTATGAGAAAATATATCAAATCTGCCACAGTAGTCTTTATGCTGGTCTTGGCAGCCACACTGTGGATTTCTACGGATGTAGACAGATATTTCAAATTTGCCAAAAGCATGGAAATATTTGGTGAAGCTTATAAAATTGTAAACCAGGAATACGTTGATGAAACAGATCCAAATCAATTGATGAGAATTGCAATTGATTCTATGTTGAGCAGTATTGACCCTTACACCAATTATTTCTCAGAATATCAAATGGGTAAGGCCAGAATCAATTATTTTGGTTTTTGGGATGGTGTTGGTTTTGAAATTACTGAACATAACGGGAAAATTCTGG
>JBILRD010000283.1:0-3668 GCA_044372845.1 Saprospira sp.
GGTCAAATGGATCTGTTGGTTCTATCGGACAAAATTTACCTTCAGGAAGTAATTCAGTTACTGCAACCAATAACAGTAATGGTTGTACAATTGTCTCATCTGTTACTTTGACTCAGGTTAATCCTGCTACAGTAAACACTACAAATGAATTTGCCTGTACAGGTAATGGGTCTGCTGCAGTTAATATAACAAATCCAAGCAATTACAGTTATGTTTGGAGCAATGGAATGACCGGACAATCTATCTTTAATTTAGTTGCTGGTAACTATGTAGTTACAATTTCCAATCCTGGAAATAATTGCAATTTTACAGCATCAGCTACTGTTAATCAAGCACCAAATTACCCTATTTCAGAAATATGTTTAGTTTCGGTGGATAGTACAGATGGCAGAAACAAAATTATCTGGGAAAAAGTCCCTAATCAAGGTATTGAGTGGTATAAGATATATAAACAGAATTCTACGACAAGTCAGTTTGATAGCATTGCAATCATACATATAGATAGTTTTAGTGTGTATAAAGACCTAAATTCCAATCCTTCACAACAAAGTGCTAGTTATAAAATTTCAGCAGTTGATAGTTGCGGATTTGAAGCAGTACATTGGAACGAACATACTACAATTCACTTGTCAGCCAACCAAGGAGTTAATAACAATGTTAATTTACAATGGAACGCATATCTAGGTTTTAGTTATTCAAATTTCGAAATTTACAGAAGTAACAATGGGGCAGCTTACTCACTTATCGGCACAGTTGCCAATAACAGTTTTTCTTTCACTGATTTAACTCCTCCTGCTGGAACTAACTATTACTATATTGCAGTTACTAAACCAACTCCTTGTAATCCTACCAAATCAGCTGCTGTACTGAAATCAGTTTCTAATGTTTTGGACGGGCAGGGCAATCCTGTTAATGCTGTTTTGCAGAACCAATTAGAAAATAAAGTTAATATTTATCCTAATCCAACTAATGATTTTATTCAAGTTGAAAGTATGGAAAATGTAAATATTTCTGAAATCAAAATTTTTGATATTCTAGGAAAAAATATTCTTTCTCAATTGAATGAGAATAGTACAATCACAAGAGTTCAAATGCCTATACAGTCAGGTACTTATATTTTAAGTATCGAAAATGTTAAAGGCGAGAAAGGTATTTTTAAAGTTGTTAAAATTTAGTATAATGGACAATCATCCTGTTTGTATAGTATATACAAATAGGATGATTGATTTTATATCAAAACCAACATCTCCTTCGCCTGTTCCAAGTGCCTCTTTTCATGGGTGACAATAATATCAAAGGCATCCTCTAGCTTATAAATGATATTTTTATTGGCGGGTGATGCTATCAGGGTTTCTTTAAGCAGTAAATCCTCAGAAGAGCTGATGAGTTTTTTCAGTTCTTCCTGATGTTGCACAAATTCTAATAAGATATCAGTATTTAAAGCAGATTTTGAGGGTTCCCAAATCGGAAAAGTTTTTATCTTTTTCTTTCTGTCAGCCTGAACAGAGGATAAAATCATTTTTCCAAAAAAACGGGTTAAAAATCCAATCTTTGAAACAAATCCAAGTTTGTAATTTCCTGACCGGATATTCTCAATAACGGGAAAATAGGTTTGATTGATGACAATTAGATGGTGGATGTTTTGTGCTATGCTCCATGATTTTGCATCAGCTTTTTTATTTAAATCAGAAGGGTCCAAATGTTCAAAATTTGATTTAAAAGCAGCCGTAATTAAATCAATTTCAGCAGTCCAATGATCTATCTTGTTTTTCATGTTTTGGTTTCTTTAGGGTTGTGAATCAAAGTCATTTTCAAAATTAAAAAGAATATTTTATTATTCTATTCAAATGGTTTATCTTGTTTATCATTAAATAAATCCACAAAAGATGGAAGAAGAAAAGAATTCTCTGAAGATTGGAACCCAGCAAATCAATCTTGATGCATTAAAAGATATGAATCAGGTGGAGTTGGTCAAAACGCTTGAAACAATCTATTTTGATGGATATCAGCAGGGATTAAAGTCTTTGGAGAAGAAAATGCTCGAGAATAATAATCTAATTCTTAACCCCGCCAAAGAGTCTGCTAAAATACAGCTGAATCAGGAGCTGTCTGCAATTGAAAAGAAAGAGGATTTTATTGAAATCGAAGGAAAAATAGAAATTAATTTTTCAGGAAAAACCGAAGTACAGGATCCTCTGCAGAGAAAGATGAATGAAATTTCTGAGATGGTTTATAAATTTAAAAAACCCGGTTATGTCATTTATAGATATGATGGAACTGAGTATGAATATATTAAAAGTAAGTATGGCTTTACCACACTTCCCATGAAAGCTTGGGTATTTGATACGGAGGAGGAAGCCAATTCCTTTAAGAGCAGTTGGAATATCAATTTTGATGAATTATTTATTCGTAAAGTATGAGTTCAATTGTTAAACTAATTTTATCTATTCTGATATGCTATGCGGCTGCAGCAATTGGCGGCTTTGCCACAGCAAGCTCGGTCAGCAGTTGGTACCTTTCCTTGAATAAACCCTCTTTTAATCCTCCTTCCTGGTTATTTGGACCGGTTTGGACGATTTTATATACTGCTATGGCGATAGCATTATGGAGAATCTGGTCTTTACAGCCTTCGGAACTTCAAAAAACTGCCATGATCTGGTTTGGAATTCAACTCATCTTGAATATTCTATGGTCATTTCTTTTTTTCTATTTCAAATGGCCTACTGTCGCTTTTGTTGAAATCATTTTAATGTGGATTGCAATTTTCATGACAATCATTTATTTTTATAAGCTGGCTCCCTGGACCTTGGCATTGCTTTTACCTTATTTGTTGTGGGTAAGTTTTGCTTCTGTCTTAAATGGAGCTATCGCCTGGCTGAACTAATTCTTTTAACCCAAAAACCAAAAATTATATGAATTCAGTACGTAAAATTGATATCCTTTTGTCAGAATACGGAGAAAGTCACCAAAATAAAACCAATAAGCTGATACATTGGATTTGCGTTCCTGCTATCATGTTTAGTCTGATGGGGTTGTTCTACACAATACCTTTTATTACGGAAAGAGATTTGTATGCTAATTGGGCTACCGTGATGGTGGGCCTGACCTTACTTTATTATGCTACGCTTTCACTGCCTATTTTCATCGGTTTTATTTTCATTGGAGCAGGGCTGGTAGCGGGTAATCATTATTTTTATCTCGCTGTCAATGACACTGTTCCCTATGTGTTTGTTTGTATCGGAATCTTTGCACTAGCATGGGTAGGACAATTTATCGGACATGGAATTGAAGGTAAAAAACCATCTTTCCTTAAAGATTTACAATTCCTTTTAGTTGGACCAGCCTGGTTGCTACATTTTATTTATAAAAGCGTCGGAGTTAAATATTAAGTATTAAAACACAAATAACATAATAAAAAACAGCCGACAGTCTTAACGATTGCCGGCTGTTTTGTTTTTATGATACAAGTTCTACTAAAGCTTTATGTCTTCAAATCCCATATTGTAAAGGATAAAAGAGAATACATCTGATCTGGCTTCAATGATTTTTGAAACTGGTGTTCCTGCTCCATGTCCGGCGTTGGTTTCAATTCTGATCATCAAAGGCGCTTTATTGGAACCTGATGCCTGTAAAGCTGCAGCAAATTTGAAAGAATGCGCAGGTACTAC
>JBILRD010000284.1:0-3664 GCA_044372845.1 Saprospira sp.
TTTCAATGAGTCATTGAAGGTGGCTGTTCACAATGAAAGTACTGCCCTCTCCCATTATTGGAAAGCCGAATCTCTATTTTTGACTGATAGATTTGACTTGAGCCTACAGGAATATGAAAAGTTTCTATTGGTAGCTAATGCAGCTACTGCCCTTCCTCCCAATTCTTCAAAAGGTACCGCTTACTATGGAATTGCATACAATTATTTGAGAAAAAATGAATACAATTTGGCAGGCTTAAATTTTGAAGCTTCCTTTAAATTCATAGAGGATAAACTAAAAAATACTAAAGATAAGTACGTAACAAATTTTGTTTACCCGGATGCTATCATCAGAGCGGCTGATTGTTTTATGTACAATGGATCCGACAATAAAGAAAATTATCTGAAAGCTGGTAAGTACTATCAAAAAGTCATTGACAATAACTATCCTTACGAGGATTATGCAATGTATCAACTCAGTTTGATTTATAATGTTACCAATAATTCTAAAAAACAAATTCAGATAACTGACAAGCTTCTTACTGATTTTCCCGAATCACCTTATGTTGACGATGCCCTTTACAACAAAGGCAATGTACAAATTTTACAAGGTGAGCTTTCTGATGCCAAAATTACATTTGACGATTTAATCATTAAGTATCCAGCCAGTGAGTACAAAAACAGATCCATGTACAAATTGGGTATTATCAGTTACAGTAAAAATTATGAAAGAGAAGCATTGGATTACTTCAAGGCTGTTGTTAAAAATAATATACAAACAGAGGAGGCCAAAGAAGCTTTGAGTTATATTCGAAAAATCTATATCGAACAAGGCGATCCAGATGGTTTTATGGCCTTTGTTTCAACTATTCAGGGATACAACTTTACTGATATGGAAGCTGATTCACTCTTATATGAATCCGCTGAAAGAATTTTCGATCAAGACAACTGGTCTTTAGCTATTGAAAATTATTCTAAATACCTTGATAGGTTTCCAAGAGGACTGAACAGTCTTTCTGCCAGATACAACAGAGGTATTTCCCACTTCAATTTAAAACAATACGACAAAGCAATTATTGATTTTACAGATGTTTCTGATGCAAAAAATCCATCAGCTCCAACAGAAATAGCATGGACGGCAAATTTTCAAGTAGCCAGAATATCCTACAACATTGATAAAAATTTTGAAAAAGCAGTAAAATATTACAAAAGGACTTTAGAATTTCCCGTTTCAGAAGAAACCAAATTGGAATGTTTACTTTTAGGTTTGAGATCAGCCTTCTACTCTAATAACAATACCGAACTGGTTGGCTTCTCAGAAAAATACCTCAATGAACCCGCTGCAAGTATTCAAACCAAGGCTGAGACCTATTACTATTTAGGAAAACAGTATTTAGACCTTAAGAAATATGATCTGGCATTGTCAAATTTCGAAGAGGTTGTAAAACTTATTTCAGATGATGAGAGAGCAGCTGAAAGTCGATATAGAATTGCAGAAATCAACTATTTAAAAGCCAATACAAAAAAAGCAATGGAAATTGCCACTCAAAATAATAAGCAAATTTCCTACAACAAATATTGGCTAGCGAAAAACTTAATTTTGATCTCGGATATTTTTGTAACTGAAGGTAATAATGATGCAGCAAAAGGCACTTTGGAGAGTTTACTCAAAAATTACAAAGAAGATCAAGAATTGATCAACGAAGCAAAAACAAAATTAGATAATATCAAAAAAGGCATTCAATCAAAAAGTAGATTAAAGTCTGGAGATGAGGATAGTGACATCGAAATGATTGAAGATGAAGAAGGTAACTAGTTAGCTTAATCTTGAAAAGATTTTTAACTTATATGAAATCGACTATGATAAAACTTAATTATTATATTTTAACAATTAGTTTATTGCTAAGCTCTTTGAGCCTTTTAGCCCAAAACGATGACGGTGCTGAACTATTAAAACCTTTCAAGGCAAAACTGGCTGTTTCTGCCAAGAAAAACTCTGCTCCAATCCTACCAGCCTTGGATAGTAGTGTTGAGGTTTTGAAATATGATATCAAAGAACATGCTATCAATTTTAAATATCCGGCACCTGTTATCAGACCTTTATCAATGTCTGGATCAGAAAAAATACTTGTGAATAACTTTTACGGTAAAATAGGTTTTGGTTATCCTATTTCACCAAGTGCAGAAATTTCCTATTTCAACAAAGGAAATAAAAACTTTGCTTTTGGAACTAATTTCAAACATTTGAGCAGTCAAGGGAACGTAGAGAATCAAGCATTTGGAAACACTCATTTTGATGTTGGAGGAACTTATTTCACCAAAAACAAAATGGCCATTGGTGCTGACTTAGGATTTAATCTGGACGCATATCGTTATTATGGTTACAATCAACTTAGAAATGTTTTATCCGACTCTAATGACATTTTTCCCGATAGCGTCTCCATTCCAAAAGATAGTGTATCCCAGAGATTTTTCGAATTTTATACTAACATTCATTTTTATAATGGTTCCATCAATAAATTAAATCTTGATTACAGGGCTGATCTTGATTTCCAGGTAATGAATGACAAGTTTGGAGCAAACGAAATAATATTGACCCCTAAATTTAATATTCAAAAGCTAATTGGAAAATCTAATTCTAAAAACAGACATCGAGTATTTGCCGATATCTTGTTAAATTATGCTCATTATAACTTTGATTCGACAACGATAAATAGGACCGTTTTTAACTTTCATCCTGGCATCGAGCTAAATTTTGGGAAATTCAAAGCAATTGCAGCAACCAATCTTGGTTCAAACACCGGATCTTTTTATATCCTACCTGATTTAAGATTAAATCTTGGCCTTATGAACAATCGAGTGAATGTTTATGCTGGCTGGACAGCTAATGTCAGAACCAACACCTTTAGAAGTTTTAGCAACTACCTACCATTTATCAACTCAGATGTTGAGCTTAAACACAGTGTTTATTCAGAATATTTCGCAGGAGTAAATGCAAGATTAGAAATGATAAAATTTGATCTTAAAGTTGCTTATGCTCAGGCCAAAAACATGGCACTATTCTTAAATGACTCAACAGAAAATTATCTAAAATTTAGTGTACTCTATGACGATTTCAATGTATTAAATGTCAAAGGTACAATTGATGTAAATCCAGTTAAAAACTTTAATATTATTGCATCAGCAACTTACAATTACTACCACGGTGGTAATTACGAAAGAGCTTATCATTTACCGGTCATGGAGAGCAACCTAAGTCTGAATTACAGAATCAATAAATTGATATTAAAATCTGAATTCTATTTTAATGCAGCAGTACCTTATTTTGATTTTACTTCAAACAGTTCTGCCATGCTGAACTCACTATATGACCTCAATTTTGCAGCCAGCTATTGGGTAGGTAAAAAGAAGGAAAATTTTGGTTTCTTTGCTGAAGTAAATAACGTTTTAAATAATAAAAATCAAAGATGGTTCTTGTATCCACAAATAGGATTTAATGCAAGAGCTGGTATACTTTTAAAATTTTAATCATTTTACAATGTCTCACATTATTTCTCCCTCTATCCTATCATGTGACTTTGCTAAGCTTCCTTCAGAAATTAAAATGCTGGATGAAAGTGTGGCTGAATGGATACATGTAGATGTAATGGATGGTCAGTTTGTTCCAAATTTCACCTTCGGAATG
>JBILRD010000012.1:0-13759 GCA_044372845.1 Saprospira sp.
GTACATGGAACCCAGGATTACAGGAAAAGTAGGGTCATTATTAAAAAAACCAACGATAACTTCGTTTCCAACCTCTGGATAAAAAACAAAACCGGCTCCATTGCTGGCATAGTAGTGAGACATTCTTGCCCAGACACCTTCTCCCTGCATATTATCAATTACAGGAATATTGATGAGGACGCGGAATTCCCCATCTGGGTCTTCGATAATTTTTTTAACCACTCCCTGATGAAGGCCCTGGATTCCTGGTAACATTCCACCCGCGGAAAGGGCATTGACATCCGGATGAGCTTCCATGTAGGTTTTTGGTTCCAATCCCAGAGCAATTTCAGTTAACCATTGTCCTCTTTCGATTTTGTGGATCACCTTGGAGACATAAGCATCACCGACAAAATTCTGCCCGAGACCAAAAAGTTCTATTGTTTTTCCGAGTAGGGGACTGGCCGATCCATAAAATTTGAGGCTTCCCCGGATTCTGGACATATGCCCTCTCTGATAGATAGCATCAGCCATGGCCTGAATGTTGTCTTTGCTGCTTTCACCGGAATTTATCACCAGTTCTTTAGGTTCAATGACACTCGATATTTTTTTACTGTCCAATGCCCCTTGTTCATTTAGGGTTGGTTTTTTCCCATCTATTGAAGTTAATGCTTGAGACTTAGGATCCCAGAATGACCCTTTCAACTCTGAGTACTGATAAGTAGAATCCAAATTTAAATCCATTTCTATCAAATCTTTTCCATAGGATATGATCAGATCGGATTTTTCGCTGGTAGCTGGTTTTTTGAGGTTCAACTTGCCATCTTCGACGATGCTGACCAAGCCATTTAGATCTGCTCTGGAAAGGATAAAATCCCAATCTGAGGAATGGTATTGTACTAATTTCGGATGCGTGGCAGCAGTGGATTCAACATCAGCGCTGAGCCCGGCAGCAGAGACGATTTCGGAGATGACATCTGAATCTTTTTTCTTGATAAAAACCTTGCTCTTTCTGCCGACGGTTAATTTCAGCGCTTCATCCTTACATTTTAAAACAAGAGAAGAGCCACTGTAAGCAGAATGTTTGATACCTTGTTCAATGATGATTCCTTTGAACAGGGAGGATTCTTTTCCGGGGCCATAACCTACTTTGATGTCCACCTTTTTTCCAGGTTCAAAATTACTATCCTCACTGGCTTTGAATTTTTGTTCCCGGGTATCTCCGTCGTGAAGCACAATTCTGGCAAAAGGTATCTTATTCAATTCTTTTTGTACCTCAATGCTGATGATATAGAAGGTTTTAGGAATCTCCGTCCCGTCAATCAAAATGATAACGGAAAGATAACCTTGTCCCATGCCTTTTATCGGAGAATCTGCCATAAAGTTTTATCTGCCTAATTTATGATCTAATTCTTCCAAAGCTCTTTTGACAGCTTCTCTGATGATAATTTCACGTTCCAGTTTACTGAGAGAGGCCGAGCTGATTTCCGTTTTATTTTTGTTGGAATCATTTTTGTCGGATCCTTCTATGGTGGTATTGATGATAATTTCCTTGACGGTAACAGGCATATTTTTATTTATTTTGCATTGTATCCACCTACTGAATTAGAGTAGGAGATTTCAATTTCTTGATATAATAAATCTTCTGAGGTTGAATTTAAAGGGGTGTAGGATACTCTGACCGGATAAGCGTCATAAAGTTCTATAGAATTCAGGATATAGGTTTCCCCTTTTTCCGGCGACAGATTGGGGTGCATGATATTGATTTGAACGATATGCGTTTTGATAGGTTTTTTCCAATAAGCCAGAGAATCCAGAGTTTCCTGAACCCATTCAGACCATTTATCCTTGATGGAAGCAGGACGATACAATCTTTTTAAGGTCACATGAGAACTTTTCATCTTGGTCGGCATGTCGATTGGGAAATTATATCCCCCTTCATTCTTTTGTTCTGTCTCTACACCCATCTCGATTCCGGAAACCTCAATAAAGGCTTTTAAGTACCATTCTTTATCAAATTCACCGGGATTCAGCGTTTTGGTTTTTGCCAACATCGATGCTGCGCCGGAAAGCATGTTAGATCCAATGGCAGAAGCTCCACCGGCAGCCGCTTTTGGAGTAGAGATTTTAGCTTTATTGAATTTGTCAGCTTCAAAAAAATCAACTTCAAAGTAAAATGAGGGAATCGGTTGAGTGTTGACCTCGTCGGTTGAGAGAAAACTGTCCATAGCAGAACCGAGGACGTTCCCCATGGCGCTGCCTAAAATCCCGTTGCCAAAAAAACTCATAATTCAGTATTTTAAAAACTTAAGTTAACACCTGCCGCCGAAGCTGCAGAACCCATAACACCCAATGCCGATCCGGCGAGGGTCTCCATATACCAGGCTCTTCCGACAAACTCTACCTCTTCCAGGGCGACTTCCGTTTCTGATTCGGCATCCAGATTGGAAGGGACTACCTTGGTTAAAAAACAGTTTTCATATCTCCAGATAAATTGTGGTATCATATCATGGTCCATCAACGCTATGATGATGGTTCTCCTTTTGGTATATAGTCGGTCCTGAGAAATTTCCTTGAACCAGCTGTTTGAATTGGTATCGTTGGAAAAAGTACCTTTTTTCAAAGTTACTTTCTCATAGGTTACCAAACCGGGCATTTTTTCCTTGCCAAAAAAGGGAGAATTTCCGTCACGGTATTCGATGACACCAATCGAAGCCTCGAGGCCCTCAACCGTTTGAAAGCCAATTTCTGCGCCGCCAATCATCACATAAAAATGAAATCGGGCTATCGGCCAGTTAGAACCGCCAAAACCAAGAGCTGTGGTGAGATAATTCATCACCTGTCCCATGGCATTGTTGGCAGCACCGCCGGGTCCCGCCTTTCCGTGCAATGCACCGCCACCGGGCCTTAGATCTTTGGTTTGTGTATGAAGAGTTTGATTATTTCCCGATACAGAATTGCTATGTATGCCTGCAATTGGTTGAACGGCAATTTTTTGATAACTGGCCAATAAATTATTGCTGTAGAAGATATGAGCCCTGGCGCCTTTGTGCGGAACCTGAGCTTGTTTGGCAATTTTTCGGATGATTACCTGCTGCTTGTTGGCATCATATCCATAGACGTACACATCGCCGTCTGTCGGAGCAAGAATACCGGTTACCATTGCCGGATTTTGAGGACTGTATTGGTCGGCATTGCTGCCGCCTGTACTGTTATTGGCTAAGGGCATTCAGGTATGGTTGCTTGGTTTTTTGTAAGGTCAGTTGTGCAAATCTACAGCTTATTAAAGTTAGAATAATTTTTAATATTCAACAAAAAAACTGGTAAGTTTTTAGATAGCCCGAGACCTTTAATTATTTATTTAAAAATCAAACTATTATTGAAATATAGTAATTAGAAAATTAAATAAGTTGTAGTATGAAAAAAGGCTTCGTTCCATCCGAAACGAAGCCTTTTTTATGAGATTTAGCGTCTAATTATATCCCTCTTGCTACAGTTGTCTGACCAATCCAGCAACCTACTGTAAAGCTACTGCCTGGAGCAATCTGTCTTTGAAGAAGATCTGATTTGCTTGGCATGAAAGCAGAGTATTTTCCGATCAGACGATTGGCCTCTTCCGCCGCACTTGGGTCAACAGCTTTTGCTTTGGACCACTCGTCAATAGCTGGCCATACACAAACCTGAGCATCGAATCCTGTTCCGTTGGTAGCCGGGCTGCAACGGCTACCGCTGCTGGCATACATGGTACCAACCAAGATGTAAGGATCTCCCCAGTTTGGTCTGTATTTAGAGGCTGTTCTGCAATAGGTTCTGGCCTGAGAGAAATTGCCTGCTTTGTACAATCCAAATGCAAATCTGTAGATTTCAGTTCCCAGAGTTTGATTATCAGCCCATTCTTTTTTACTGTTTAACAATTCGGGAATAAGCGTGTTTACTTTTTCCTTGTAAGATTCTTCATTCGCAGAATCCAATTCCATCAATGCTCTGTTTGCCTGAATTTTTGTAAAGACAGAAGAACTGTCAGCCGCAATAATTTCCTTTTGTCTGGCGATTTCTTTGTCAACATTCAAACTGCGATATCTAGCCCAGATTTCTTTGTAAAAGACATTGTCTTTACCGCATTTATCAGCCAATTTTGAAGCCATGAATTTCAAGGTATCGGCATTATCATATTGACTTTTGAAAAGTGGGGTATATTTTTCAACCCAATAGTCACATCCAAAGATTTCAGGAATCTGGCTGTACTGTTTCTCCGTCTCAACCCAATACTTATTATAGCTGGCAGAATCCTTGCTTTTTTGATTGTTTTCTACAATTTTTTTGAATCTATCATACAGATTACGCATGTAGTCGGCATTGAAATCAGGATTTTTTGCACGATACTGAGCAACAGCTATCGCAGCCATGTAGATCAAATTCATCGCAGGAGGAGTCTCTTTGCCAATCTCCATAGATTTTTCAAAAACTTTATAAGCTTTCAACTGATCATAGCCGTTGGCATACATATAGTAAGCCTGAAAAGAGCGATTGACAGCATCTTCACCGTTACAGGCAGCATTTTGATCGTAAAGCTCAACAGCCTTTTCAACCCATTCTTTCTTTTTAGCCGGATCTTTTTCGTTTTTGGCGAAATAAAAACTCATCTCAGCACCATCCATAAAATGGGTAGTTTTGGCAGGGGTAGGAATTTTTACAGTTTTGAATAATTCCAACCAAATAGGGTAGGCTTCATCGTATTTTTTCTCTTTGAATTTATCACGATAAAGGACATGTTGTCTTTTTGCCTCCTCAGCTCCCTGTGGATGTTTTTCCCAAGAATCACATTGAGCATTGACAGTGTTGACTACGGTAAAAGCTACTATAGCTATTGCGGCAATTCTAGTCAACTTCATTAAGCGCGTTTTCATAGTATTATGTTTAAAATTAAAATTCTGTTATCTAAATTTCGAGCGAATGAACCAACTGTTATCATTGAGCGAAAATGCGACATTAACTTGGAAGTATTGTTCTTTGATCAACTCCGGGTGACCTAGGTATCCAAATTCAAAACCTATTTGCGCATGTCCAAGGATCGATGATTTTCGAGGTTTCATTTGTAATCCTAAGCCAAAATTTATGCCATATTTTGAAAGTTGATAATTATTTGCTCCGGAACCTACAATTCTTGGGTCTGTACCATAGAAAGCACCCAGTCTGTAACGGATTCTTTTGAGGTAGTTTTTAAAGTCCAGATAATCCGGAATGAACTCAATACCTGCAGCAACAGTATAACTGTTTGCCATAGAAATATTTCTTTCGGAATAAGAAAAATTATTCCAGAACTGTGTTTCGTAGTTTATGCCAAATTTCCATTTCAAACCCTGAACAAAGGATATTCCGGCGCCAATTCCCAAAGGCAATTTCATATAACTTTTACTATCATCCGTGATTAACAAGGTATCAATGCCATAATAGGTCCCGTATCTGATGACCTCACTTTTGCTTAAAATCCTCAAATTGCCTGCTCCATTCAGGTAGGTTCCGAAGGTGATTCTTGAATCCTTGAATGGATCTGGTTTTTTGGAAGCTTTTTTGACATAAAGGTCATATTGAACCCCAACATCCCAGAGGAAACCCAGCGCATTTTCTTCTTTCAATTCTCTTTCATTGTAGCTGAAAGTGTAAGTACTATCCTCAAAGGTGATGACGTTTTTATTATTGGTAGTTCCGAACAAAAGAGCCAGATTTGCTCCAACAGAAAGGCCTTTGTACCTCCAGCCATTGGACCAGTTGACTCGGAATCGGCTGCCCTCGCCAGTATATTTGTATTCAACAGAGCCAATATCTGTTAGTTCGCGTTTTATTCTGGTATCGTATCCAACGGTACTGTGAGGCATCAAACTAAGGCCCATGCCCCATTGAATAGGTATTGCTTTTCTAAGTGTATCTTTTTCAATCTCCCAGCTTTTGGTAATCGGAAAAGCAATAGACAGGTAGGTTAGATTGCCATCGTTGGCGGTAGAACTCAGGTTGGTTTGTGTTTCATCAAGTATACTATGCTTGTAAAAAACACCGACATCGAAAACTGTATTTTGGATATGACCTAAAGAAGCAGGATTGCTGGGGTTGTAATCCCAAAAACTGTTGTAGGCAGCGTTTAATCCACCACCAGTACTCATAGAGCTGGCAAACTGAGTGTTGAAAAGATCGCCCAGACCATATCTGGAATAAGGAGAATTTCTGCGGGTATAGGACTGGGAATGAACAATTTGAATAAAAAAGTTCGCAATTATAAAGATTATAAATAGCTTATTATTTCTTGGCATTTTAATTTTTTTCTTTTTCAGATAGTTGGATATTATAGTTCAAGATATGGTTTAATCCCATAAGAACTAAATCTGGAACTGCAAATATCTGATTTTCCATCTGACTTACAAAAAAAGATGCATCTCCTCCTGTAATTAATATCCTAAGGTCAGGATAAATTTCATTGTATTTGTTGATGAAGCCTTTCATTTCATAAACGATGCCATACTGTACACCGGTTTGCATAGAGCTTGCAGTGGAGTCACCTACATGAGTTTCGAGAGGCTCCCGATGCAACATAGGTAATCTGTCAGTGAAATTATGAAGGGCTTTGAAACGCATGTTCAGTCCCGGTAAAATATTACCACCGTAGTATTTGCCATGAGCATCAATGATATCGTAGGTGATACAGGTGCCGGCATCGATGACCAGAATATCTGAGTTTGGAAAAATAGAGGCAGCTCCGATAACTCCGGCAAGACGGTCTTTTCCAAGCGTTTCAGGTGTGGCGTAAAGATTTTTTATGGGGATTGGAGTAGAAGCCGATAATTCTATGAAGTGAGATACTTTTGACCCGAATAATCTTTTGAATTTGCCTTGTTTCTTTTTTACGGAAGATATAATGAGATTTTTGATAGCGTATTTATGGAATAGTTTTTCCAATTTGGAGGCAATAAATTCATCTTTGACAATTAGTTTCAGAATACTACCTTCGTTATCAAAAATAGCAATTTTCGTTCGCGTATTGCCAATATCTACACACAAATTCATATAAGTGATTAGTTTATCTTTCAGATCTCGATGCAAGATAGTATATTTTCCATAGCGATAAAATATTTATATACTTTCCAATGTAAATTTAATATTGAAATTTTATATTTATTGAGTTGGCAAAAAACTTCTATCAAATTCTTTAGCTTTGTTTTCAATAAGAATAATCCGAAATGAATCTTACCGAACTCATCAGTAGTATTACTACTTTCATAGATAATAAAGACTATTACAATGCTGAAATTGCTATTGATAAGGTCATTCAGCAATATCCTAATGAAGCTGTCGGATATTATCTTAAAGGAAAATTATTGCAAGAGCTCAATAATATCGAGACAGCTATCAATTTTTTTGAAAAAGCGGATCAAATCAAATCAAGTGAAGATATAAAAATAGCCCTTTGCCTGGCTTACCTGGAAAACCTTGAAACTGATAAAGCAAGTCAGTTATTAACAAAGCTAAGCCCTGATAGTAATCCTGAATACCATTTTGTTAAAGCAGCCCTCCATTTAAGAAATATGGAAGAAGATTTGGCACTCAAAGCCTTGGATGATTTGATAAATCTATTGCCAGATCACAATGCAGCTCTGGAGTTAAGGGCAACTTTGAATAAGAATTTGCAAAATGAGGAAGAGGCTATTGAGGATTTGACAAAATTGCTCGAATTAAATCCTAAAAATGAACAGGTTAGATTTTTGAGAATTGATATCAACAAAGCTTTAAATAATAAAAAAGAAATAGAGGAGGATTATGCCTTTCTTATTCAAAACGCTCCAGATTCAGCTGATTTCAGGCTTAAATTGGGGGAGTATTATGATGAGATTGGTGAATGGAGTGATGCCATTTATACATTTTCAGATACTGTTGAAATCTTGGCGAGAGGCACGAGAGATAGAACAATTCCTTTGAGGAAAAGAGCTAACTGTTACCTGAAGCTCGGTTCTTACAAAGAGTCTATTGAAGATTACAAGATATTGTTAAATGGTAAAAATCCTCCTGCAACAGATTATCTTGGAATTGCAGAAGCTTACGAAGCATTGAATAAAATCGAATCAGCTGTTTTTTATCTGAATCTTGGAATTGATCTCGTAGATAAGGATCGATGGAAGCTTTTAGAAAAATTGGGACAGTTTTATCTTAGAGATATGAAATTTGAGGAGGCAGAGCATGTATTCAGGAAGATGACTTTTGAAGAGCAGGGAAAGGCCGAAGGCTTTTACCAATTAGGTCTTCTATATCTTAAACAAGGGGATAAGGAATCAGCATATGATGTTCTCAAGGAATCTGAAGCCCATTTTCACGAAAAAGCCCAAGACCTTATCAATGAATTTTGTCAGGAATTTTTAGCTCAGGATAAACTAGCCGAGGAGATGGATAGAATAAGTGATTATAAAGATTTTATAACGGAGAATTCCAAATCTATTTTAATCAATAATATTTCAGGAAAATATTGGCAGCTCGATTTAAAAAATACTTTTGGAAACAATGAAAGTCTTAAAAATTTAGAAGGGGAGTGGAAGGATAAGGTTGCTTTTGCCTTTGAGAATTTATTTTTTGTAATGACCGCTTTTGGTTGGACCATCTTTAAATTCAACCAACAGGAAACCAGGGCGATTTATAAGATTCTTGAAGAGGGTAGAGATGAACTTATTATTGAATCATGGCCTTTTGGAATGAGTTTTGCCAAGGATATGAACATCAAGATGATAAATAATCAATTGGTTATTTATAAATTTGGGGAAGAGAATACTTTGTTTGATCTTTATTTTAACATAATAAGCATTGAAAACCTTAAGTCTGAAGAAAAACAATATATAGAGAATCTTATCAAATCACCCTCCATGAGTTTTATGCTGGGCAAATAAATAAGAGATTCACGATGAACATTAACACAGAAAAATTATGAAAAACCAACTAATCCTACTCTTCCTTTTTGCTCTTATTAGCAATATCGATGGTCAAAGTATTTCTTTTGAGGAAAACTTCGATAACAATGAAAAAAACTGGTTGGTAGACAATAATGAGGAAAGGATTGTCTACCTGGAAAATAGCCGATATATAATCGAGAATTTATTGGACAACAAAAATTTACTGATCACCAATATGGTTCCATCGTTTTCAGCAGCAAAAGATTTTGAACTGGAAGCAAAAATAAGAATGGAAGAGGGTAGCGATCAATTACAATTTGGGTTGATTTGGGGACACAAAAACGGTGAAAATTTCAGTTGTTTTAGTCTAAATGGCAATGGGTTGTTCAAGGTTCAAACATGGGTCAATAACAATATGTTTAATCTAAACAAGTGGAGTAGAAATGAAGCTATTAAACCCAAGGGTAGAGATAATATTATTAAGATTGTATGTAAAGATTCTGTTTTAAATTATTATGTAAACAACGTCAAGGTATTTAGTTCGAATAAATTACGCATTATGGGACCTAATATTGGTTTCTATCTTGAAAAAAATATCATCATTCATGTCGATTACATAAAATTAACTCAGGAGTTAACCATCAATTTGGTTGAAGATGCTGTACTGGGAAGAAAAAGAGAACCATTGAACGAGGGGGTCAATACACTGTATAATGAGGTGATGCCATTGGTCAGTCAGGATGCTAAAAATCTGTATTTTGTTCGAAGAAATTATCCATTGAATACGGGCGATGAAGGCAAAGATGATATCTGGGTAGCCAATGCAGCAGATTCCGGGAAATGGTTTACTGCCATGAAATTACCAGCCCCTATCAATAATATTGATCATAATCAGGCACTTTATGTTTCTGCAGATTATCAGACAATGATTGTTGGTAATTCTTATGGTAGTGATGGCAGAGTTGACGGAAGAGGTATTTCTATTACACACAAGTCAGGGATAAGCTGGTCTATTCCTGAACCTATCGATATTGAGTCCTATGTTAATAAATTGCAACAATATGCCATTTCTTTTTCTGCCAACAGGAAAATAATGATGCTCGCGGTTGCCGGAAAAGATTGTATGGGCGCCAAGGATATTTATGTCAGTTTCCAAATTGATGAGACCCATTACTCTGAGCCTATCAATCTCGGACCTGTCGTTAATACTTACCTGGACGAAACAACACCTTTCCTCGCCGCCGATGAAAAAACACTGTATTTCTCCTCAGATGGACATCCCGGCTTTGGTTCAATGGATGTATTTGTTACCAAAAGACTCGATGACAGCTGGAAAAACTGGTCAACACCAAAAAATTTAGGTAGCGAAATAAATACTTCTTATTGGGATGCCTATTACAATATACCTGCTGTTGGTGACAGGGCCTACATGGTTTCAAGTGTGGAAAGGATGAATAATACAGATATCATCTCTGTTAAAATACCTGAAAAGGAAAAACCTGAGTTGGTCTGCCTTATCAGCGGGGTAGTTTCAAATGCAGTAAATCAAACAGGATTGGAATCAGAAATCAGTTTTTACTCAGCCGATAATCAAAAAGAGACCGGGCTTGCCAAATCTGAAATAGAAAATGGAAATTATAAAGTCGTTTTGCCTCTTGGCAAGGAATATGAATATATGCCATTGAAAAAAGGATTTTATGCCAGTATCAAACCTTTAGATTTAAGAGATACTACAGCTGCTTTAGAGAGAAAAATTGATATCAAGCTCTATCCTTTGGAGAAGGGTGTCATCATACCTTTGGAAAGGGTTGTTTTTGATTCTACCAATCAGTTAAGCAATGATTCGGAACGTGAGTTGGAAAGGTTGGCAGGTCTTTTGGATCAGTATCCTGAAATGAGAGTTCAATTGAGAACAACGTCAGTTGATAAAGAAAGCGGAATAAAGCAAACTCAACTTATAAAAGGATTTTTCAATAATATAGGTGCAAAGGTCGACAGAGTTAGTTATGCTATGAAGACTGCTGATAAAAATGAAATTATTTTCCAAATTATCGAATTGGAAAAGGTAATTTCGGCTCCTAAGGTTGATACACCCGTTGTAAAAGTTGATACACCCGTTGTAAAAATTGATACTCCTGTTGTCAAGATTGACACACCTGTAGTAAAAGTTGACACTCCAATTGTCAAAACAGAAATAGTTACAGTCCAACAACCTACTTTCGATAAAAACATAGATAGTAAAAAGATTAAGGAGGGCGAAGTTTTAAGAATTTCTAACCTAAGCTTTATGGCTGATTCTACTTCTTTTACACCAGGTTCGGTGAAGGCATTGGATGAACTGACCGAATTCCTTAAGAAAAATACCAATCTTAAAATTGAAATCGGCGGACATACCAATGGAATTCCAGCACATTCTTACTGTGATAAGTTATCAACTTTAAGAGCTGAAAGTGTTGCTAAGTATCTTGTTACTAAGGGAATTCCAGCTGATAGAGTCGCATCCAGAGGATATGGCAAGCGTGTGCCTATTGCCGATAATGCCACTGAACAGGGCAGAAAAATAAATCAGAGGGTAGAAATTAAATTTATCGAAATACAGGAGTAGATATCTAAAAATTAAAAACCCCATGAATTATTTCATGGGGTTTTTTTATTAGTGTGTGGAGTGACTAATCGCAATATCTCTACCTTCTTTTTTGATTTGTTTCAATATTTCCTTTGCTTTTCGATTACTGATTTTTCTTAGGAAAATATCAAATATTAGGTAAATGGCGGGCACTAAAACCAGTGTTAAAATCATAGAACTAGTCAACCCACCAATCAATACCCAAGCCAATCCATTCTTCCATTCTGCTCCAGGACCATGAGCCTAATAAATGATTAAAAAGTTTTGATTTTTAAAAAAAATCTATCTCAGGTTTTATGATTTATATTCGTGAAAACGAGTTAACAAGCCATGCAGTCAAAATTATTCTGAGCACTTTGTTTTGAAATAAAAATCCTAGGAAGGGATTGAATTATCTCTCCATCGCCTGGTAGATAATTTCTTGTATTCTTGTTCTGATATTCAGATGGAGCAATTTATTATTCTCGGCATTTGGGTAAGTCCTGTTGGATAAAAATATGTAAATCAATTGATTGTCGGGGTCTGCCCAAACAGAAACTCCCGTAAATCCAAGATGCCCGAAAGTGTTTTTGGAGGCTTGCCAGGCTACATTGACGGATTCTTGTTTTTCAGATATTTCCTTTCTGTCAAATCCAAGTCCCCTTCTTGATTTTTCAGAAAATTGGGCAATGAATTTATTGACCGTCTCTTCTCTGATATATCTTTTATTTTGATAGGTTCCCTTGTTCAAGAGCATCTGAAAGATCACCGCCAGATCCCGTGCATCTGAAAAAAGTCCAGCATGTCCGGCATTTCCTCCAAGTATCGCAGCATTTTGATCATGGACATCACCATGCAATTCCTGATGTCTGAAAAAATTATCTATCTCTGTAGGAATGATTCTGTTTTTTGCAATTCCATTTTGAAGAGGCTTGAATGTCATATTTTTTAGTCCCAGCGGATTGTAAAATGCTTCCTTTACATAATTTTCAAGGCTTTTGCCACTGACATTTTCAATCAATTTTCCCAAAATAATAAATCCTAAATCACTGTATTTGTATTGTTTAGTATCCTCTTTGTCCGAGTCAATCAAATTTTTCCACAACAAACTATCCTGTTTGCTTTTACAAATAAAAACACCTTCTGCAACCCTGAAGCAATATTCTTCATCAGCTTTGACTCGGTAATGCTTTTTATCAGGTTTTTTATTTTCATCCAAAGTTTTTAAATAAAATGGAATCCATGCTTTAAGACCTGCTTCATGCAATAAAACCTCGCGAATACTGATGCTTTCTTTGTTGCTTCCTTTGAGCTCTACTATATAATCGCTCAATTTTTTATCTAATTCAACTTTCCCTTCATCTACTAATTTCATTATTGCAATCGTTGTAGCGGCTACTTTAGTAATAGAAGCCAGATCATAAACATCATCTTTGTTGATGGCTCTTCCGTGTTTGTATTTTACCTGACCATATGTTTTGTGTAAGACAACAGTGCCATTTTTGACAGCCATTACCTGACAACCTGGAGTTGCACCCTGCTCTATTGCTTCCAATGCAATGGAATCAATTTTATTTAATATGTTGCTATTAAATCCCAGCTCTGTGGCATCTTGACAATATTCTAAGCCTTTGGGCTGACTGGTCAATCCTTTACCATAACTATATTTTTTCGAAGCGCTCACCGGTAGTTTTCCTTGAAATCCACTAACTCCGAATAAAGCCCTGGCAGTTTTTAGTTCAGCAGTCTTGTCATTGATATAGGAACAAATACTGTATGGGATGGATTCAAAAAATTTCAATCCGTAGGGACTGCCAAAAAGTACCAAAATGACTTTTGTTTTTTTGTTCAATTCCTCAATCAGCAACCTTGTACTTGGCGTGATGTCAAAATTGTTGGCAGCGGATCGTCCAACTTTATGTAAGCCAATAATCACGATATCCTTTTTGGAGAGGCTGTCTAATAGTTTCTTATGATCTTTATCCTCTATGATGCTTGAATTTTGATGATGCTCTCGAACGCCATAAAGCTCAAGTTCATTTTGGAAATTTGTCTTTACTGATGCCCCCAAACTCAAACTGGCCATTTTGTATTTGGTAGTATGCTGTAATGGAATCAGATTATTTGGATTGTCAAGTAATGTAATCGCTTTTTCGACAATTTCCTCATATAGAGCTTTAGAGGCATCATTATTTAAATCAGAAATTACATTTTCGGTAGAGACAGGTTTGTAGTCAAACAATCCAAGTTT
>JBILRD010000285.1:0-3649 GCA_044372845.1 Saprospira sp.
CTCGAAAAGTGCAATTCCCCAGCTAAACAAGATTATTCCAAATAAGGGTAAAGCTTCAAACCATTTGAATTCTCTAAATTTTAGATGCCCATACCATGCAAAAGTCATAAAGACATTGCTGAATATAAGCAGGAGAATGGTGTAAATGGCTTTCATGAAATTTAAAATAAAAAAATCAGAATCACGCAAAGGAAAAAAGAAAAGCAAAGATCGCAAAAAGGATGTTTCATTAAATCTTTTTAGCGTTCTTATTGAAAAACTTAGCGCACTCTGCGAGAAGTTTAAAATAAAAAAAATAATAATCACGCAAAGGAAAAAAGAAAAGCAAAGATTGCAAAATGGATGATTCAGTAAATCTTTTTAGCGTTCTTAGCGAAAAACTTAGCGCACTCTGCGAGAAGTTTAAAATAAAAAAAATAATAATCACGCAAAGAAAAAAAGAAAAGCAAAGATCGCTAAAAGGATGATTCAGTAAATCTTTTTAGCTTTCTTAGCGAAAAACTTAGCGCACTCTGCGAGAAATAAAAAATTAAATCAAATCAGAATAATGCAAAGGAAAAAAGAAAAGCAAAGATCGCAAAAAGGATGATTCAGTAAATCTTTTTAGCGTTCTTAGCGAAAAACTTAGCGCACTCTGCGAGAAATAAAAAAAGTAGCTAAATAAAATTTATAAATTATTTACTATTCTATGAATACCTTCCTTCAAATATTTAGTGTTGAAATTTATTAGCAATGCTAATTTTTTATCTGAAAGTTTTAAATAGGTTAAAGTTTGTGAAAAATGTACTGGTGCAAGTGTTTCAATTGATTTGATTTCGACGATTACCTTATCTTCAACTAACATATCAATTCTGTACCCCACTTCAAGTTTTATTTCTTTATAAACTAAGGGTTTTGGAACCTGAGTTTCGATTTTTAAACCTAATAATTTTAATTCATAGGCTAAAGTAGATTCATAAACTGATTCCAGTAAACCTGGGCCAAGTGCAGAATGAATTTCTAAAGCAGCACCAATAATCTTATAGGATATTTCATTCTCGCTCATAAAAATAATTCCTAATGTAATTTATTTTACAACAGAGCCATTATCCACAAGAGCTTCAGGTTGAATCAACTTTAACTTTCCTTCGGCGGTCTCTGCAGTTAATAGCATACCATGAGATTCAATGCCTGCTAATTTTTTTGGTTTTAAGTTGGCTACGACAATGACCTGTTTTTGGATTAGTTCTTCCGGAGCATAATGTTCTGCTATTCCTGAAATGATACAACGTTTTTCATTTCCAAGGTTTACGGATAGTTGTAAAAGCCTATCTTTTTTAGGAACTCTCTCAGCACTTTCAATAGTACCGACCCTCAGTTCCAATTTTGCGAAATCATCATATTCAATAGCTTCTTTAGATTCCATTTTTGCATTGTTTTTTTGAGTTTGCTCCGCAGCTTTTTCTTCCGCTTCAAATTTTTTAACCAGTTCAGCCAAGGAAGCTTTTTCTTTGTCAATCAAAGCCTGCCATTGAGGTTCTTTTTTGTTTTGAATCTTTGCAAAAAGAATTTCTGGTGCTTCTATAGTTGATCCTGATGGAATAATTTCTTCAGCATTTTTTACTTTTTCTGCAATCAAGTTAAAATCACCGTTTTTGCTTTGTTCCATTCCTAAAAGTGCTCTCATTTTTACAGCAATAAAAGGTAAAAATGGTTCTATAGCAACAGAGGCAATAGCCGCAATTTGTAATCCCAAAGCCAAAACAGCGCTTACTTCGGGAGCTTCAGGCTGATCTTTTGCCAATTTCCATGGAGCGTTACTTTGGAACATGGCATTGCCTATTCTTGAAATTTCCAAGACATTATTGATGGCATTTTTGAACTCAAAGGCTAGAATATCTTTTTCTAATTGCTCGAGAAGAGGGCTTAGTTTTTGAATGCAAAAATCCTCATAGTTAGTCTCTTCCTCTTCTGTAATGCCTTTGATGTTTAGTTTTTTATCAAACGAAGGAGCCTTTCCTTTACTGTATTTTTGAATAAAACTCAAGACGCGATTGAAAAAGTTACCCAGGTTATCAGCCAATTCATTATCGTGCAAAGCAACAAATTCATCCCATTTATAATCGCCATCTTTATTTTCTGGCATCGTACGAATCAAAGCATAGCGCAAAGCATCTTCCTTGTTGGGGAAATCGGCAAAATCAATCAGATATTGATGCTGTTCAATTACCCAACCTTTTGATTTTGAAAATTTTCGTCCTTCAAGATTTAGAAATTGATTGGCTGGAACATTTACAGGAAGAGCATATTCACCATGAGCTTTGAGCATAGATGGAAAAACAATACAATGGAAAACAATATTATCTTTTCCAATGAAATGTACCAGTTCTACCTCGTCACCTTTCCAGTAATCTTCCCAGTTTTTATTTTGGTCAGAGGCCCATTGTTTGGTTGCGGAAATATAACCAATCGGCGCATCAAACCAAACATACAAAACCTTACCTTCAGCTCCTTGTAAGGGGACTTTTACTCCCCAATCCAAATCTCTTGTGATAGCTCTTGGCTGCAATCCGCCTTCAATCCATGATTGACATTGGCCTATTACATGTTTTCTCCAGTTGTCAGGATCATGATGAAATTGATTATCAATTTTTCCTGTTTCAATCCAGTTTTTTAGCTCCTCACCATGTTTTTCTAATAAAAAATACCAGTGTTTGGTCGGTTTTAAGATAGGGGTTTTTCCACTCATCGTTGAACGAGGATTGATCAACTCAGTAGGAGAGAGTGCCGAGCCACATTTTTCACACTGATCGCCATAAGCTTCATCGTGACCACATTTTGGGCAGGTTCCGACAATATATCGATCCGCCAAAAATTGATTATAGGCTTCGTCATAGTATTGTTCACTGATTTTTTCTTCGAATTCATCACCTTTTTCTAAAAGTTTGAGGAAAAAATCCTGTGCAGTTTGATGATGAAGAGGATCGCTGGTTCTATGATAAATGTCAAAAGAGATACCTAGTTTTTCAAAAGTTTCTTTATTCAGTTGGTGATAAGTGTCAATAATATCTTTCGGACTTCTATTTTCTTTTTTTGCTCTGATTGTAATGGCAGCACCGTGTTCGTCTGAACCTGAAACGAAAACAACATCTTTATTCTGTAATCTTAAAAAACGGGCATAAATATCTGCTGGAAGATAAGCTCCTGCAAGGTGGCCTAGATGTAAAGGTCCATTAGCGTAAGGAAGAGCAGCAGTTATAGTGTATTTTTTCATAAAAAGAGTGCTGTGCGGAGAAACTGATTTATTTTAAAATAAATTTTTGGTTGCTGATGGATTTTCCTTCTTTATACATTGAAAGAAAATATATACCCTTCGTTAATTCGGTTAAATCAATCTGGTTGACAAAGGTCTTAGATTGATAAACTTCCTGACCAAGACCATTATAAATGGAGATACTATATTCATTTAGCTGGCTGCATTCATCGCAAAATAAATTGATAATTCCCTGACTTGGATTTGGAAATAAATTAAGTTTAATTTTTTGGTTTTGTACCTGTTCTGTTCCAATGATGGCTGGGTTTGGATCATTGCTTAATAGTGGTCTGATCATAACGGCACAATTGATATCGGCATTAGTCCATGGGTTACCGCCTACTTTAACATAGGTTT
>JBILRD010000286.1:0-3641 GCA_044372845.1 Saprospira sp.
TGGAACGATGGCTGCTTCTCCAAGAATGACTTCAAAACCTAAATCAGTCAAAGCTTTTCGGACATAGTCGGCATTATCGATCAGTTTATGGACTCTTTCGGGTTCTTCCCTCAAAATTTTCAGCGCGGCCAAAGCTGCTGCAACGGATGGCGCTGTTGGGGAAGCACTGAAAATGAGGGCCGGTGAATGATGTTTGAGATAGTTGATAACACGTTCCTCCCCAGCTACAAATCCGCCGAGAGAGGCCAATGTTTTACTGAAGGTACACATGATCAGGTCAACTTCTTCATCCACATCAAAACTGCTTGCTGTTCCTTTTCCTTTATCGCCAATCACACCAAAAGCATGAGCATCATCCACCAAGGTTTTTGCATTGTATTTTTTGGCCAATTTTACTATCTCATCTAGTGGGGCAATATGACCAGAACCACTAAAAACACCATCTGTTACTATCAATTTACCAGCTTCAAGAGGTATTTTCTGCAGGCGCCTTTCCAAATCTTCCATGTCTCTGTTTTTGTATCGAATCAGTTCAGCACCAACAGATTTCGCCAAGAGCGTTCCAGCGACTATACTGGCATGATTATCTTTGTCTGAGAGTAAAAACTCTCCCTTTTTTACCAGGGGTTGAATAACGCCCTGACTGGTTTGGTAGCCGGTACTGAACAATAGTGCCGATTCTTTGCCTAAAAAATGGGCCAACTCTCTCTCCAGCTGTTCATGTAGAGTAATAGTTCCGGTCAGATATCTGGAACCTGAACAACTGCTGCCGAATTTTTTTAACGCATCATGAGCCGCTTTTTTTACTTCTGATTCTGAGGTTAATCCTAAATAATTGTTGGATCCGGCCATAATAATAGATCTGCCATTCATTTTCACAACAGGACCTTCACTGCCTTCAATGGTATTGAAATAGGGATAAATTCCTTTGGCTTTCACCTCATCGGCACGGGTGTAGTCGTAGCATTTTTCAAATAGATTTGATTTGGGTATCATGGGGATTTTATTTTATAAATTATTTTATCTGTTTAATATTCAATTGCTTACATGATTATTATCATTAAAACAGTCCTCTAAATATCATAAGTTTAGGTCTTAATTATTTTTTTCATTGTTGGTCCGTTGTTTAATATTCATTAACTGTTGGACACAAATCTACATTTAAGATTCATTTGAAAAACTAATATAAATCAACCCTTAAAATGCAAATAGTCAGTGTCGTAACAGGAGCCAATGGATTTGTCGGCAGTCACATGGTAGATCATCTCTTGGAGCAGGATCATCAAGTCAAATGTATTGTCAGAAAAAACAGCGACCTAAAATGGTTAGAAGGAAAAGAAGTGCAGATTTTTCCAATTGGGCTTGACAATCAATTGGCCCTTCGAGATGTTTTGAAAGATGCCGATTATATTTACCATATTGCCGGATTGGTAAAATCAAGGAAAACGGATGCATACTTTCGTGCCAATGTGGATATGACAAAAAATCTTTTGGATGCTGCCATTTTCAATGATAACATCAAAAAAATAATCATCACCAGTAGTTTGGCAGCAACCGGACCCGCCAAAAAAAACTCATTTGTTGATGAATATTCTCCCTTGGCTCCTATTGAGCCCTATGGCTTCAGTAAGGTTGCTCAGGAAAAATTAGCTTTAGAATACAGTCATTTACTGCCTGTTTCCATCGTCAGACCAGCAGCAGTGTATGGAGAGAGGGATAGTGAAATCCTCCCCTTTTTCAAAATGATCTCCAGAGGTTGGAGTGTCAGAATGGGTTTTGACAATAAAGAGTTAAGTCTGGTTCATGTCAAAGATCTTATAAATGGTATGTACCGGGCAGCCATTCATCCCAAGGACGGTGAAATTTATTTTTTGGGCTCTCCCGAACCTTATAATTGGAAACAGGTAGCAGAGATTTGTGGTGATATTCTCAATATCAATTGTTTTGACATCGCGATTCCTCATAGCATTTTATACACAGCGGGCGCCATTGGAAGTCTTCTGGAAAGGCTAAGCGGAAGAGACCTTTCGCTCAATCTGGACCGAGCAAAAAGAATTACAAGGCCATCCTGGTGCTGTAGTTCAGAAAAAGCGATGAAGGAGCTACAATATTATCCTGAACTAAGTCTGGAAGATGGCATCCGACAAACCCTGGACTGGTATAAAAAAGAATCCTGGATCTAAATTATATCATTGTTTTAGATTATTTCCATTATCATTTTGAGTAACAAGACTCATTAACCTGCCTGTAGTTTTATCATGAATTGGCTTTAACGCTTGCATTACTTTTGGTTTTTGAAATTTAAAAAGTTTTGTTCATTAAAAACTACAATCATGAAAAGCATTTTTTTCACATTATTTGTTTTTGCAAGCCTGTTTATATCGGGACTTGCGGCGCAACCCACGGGTTGTTATGATGGGAGTGAGTATGTCAATTTCAAAAATGTAGGCGTTTACGGAGGTTATACCTTACAAGCCGGCATTCTTGAAAGAGCAGCTCAAACTTATCAATATTTAGGAACGGGAACCCTTTCCAATATCAGGATTTATGGAGAATATCCTGGTATCGGACCTATCGGCGGTTTTACGATTCCACTCAGAGTAGTTGTTTATGCTGTTGATGCCAACGGCAGACCAAGTACTGTTTTATCGTCCAGAAATATAGATTGGACCAGTACCAATGAATTTTTTGGGTTCAAGGATGTAACCATGAGTCCATTGACGATTCAATCTAATTTTGCCGTTGCTGTAGAGCTTAGAAGTTTTACAGATCAGTTTAGAGTAGATTATACCGGCGATGGTGAAGGATTGAACGAAGACCTGGCTTCTCTTGCCGGAACATCTACGGGATTCAATTGGAGTAGTGCATTGACTAATTTTAGTAAAAACGGCGATTTTAGAATCGTTCCTTACATCAACAGTGATCTTGTTGCTGATTTCAATCCAAGCTCCAACTGTGTAGCCGTTGGTCAAACGATCAGCTTTAGTAATTTCTCTCAAGTTGAAAAAGGCGGCATGTTCAATGTCATCAATAGAAATGGATATTCAGGATCCAATACCAATTATCTTTGGAATTTTGGAGATGGAACGACCAGCACGCTGGCTAACCCTACAAAATCATACAGTACTGCCGGTAGAAAAACCATTACTTTGACAGTAAAACATCAAAAATGGGATGGTTCAGTCTGTACCGATGTTCATACCCATGATATCTCCGTAGGATTAGGCCTTACTGCAACTAACATTGTCAACGCAAGTTGCCATGGATTGCAGAATGGTTCTGCTACTGCTACTGCTTCAGGTGGCGCTACTCCTTACAAATATTTTATTGACGGAGGTCCTTATGTCACCAACAGTCAGTTTAACAATCTGGCTCCAGGATCTCACACTATGGTTGTTGAAGATGCTTTGGGATGTCAGTCAGCTTTTACCTTCAATATCAATCAACCCACAGTATTGGCTTTCAGCAGCACTTTGACGACCAGTTCCAACTGTGGGCAGAGTAATGGTGCTATCCTTGTTGTGGCAAGCGGCGGAACAGGAGCGATTACTTATTCACTGAATACCGGTCCGGCTCAAAGTTCAGGTTCATTTACTGGATTAGCTTCAGGCCCTTACAGCGTTCGCGCTATTGACGCCAAT
>JBILRD010000287.1:0-3613 GCA_044372845.1 Saprospira sp.
AAATCTGTTTCATAACTGTAATAACAAACTATTCTACCTTCCCAAACCAAACCAAAACCTTGAGCAGGCTTATCGTCATGTTTGTGAATTTTGGGAATACCGCTTTTAAAGTCGTAAGCAGTATGGTAAATTTCATGATTGTACGGTATTTCTATGAAATCCAATTCAGGAAAAACCATTTTCATAGCCACACGAACAAAAGGATCCATACCATAGTTATCGTCGATATGTAAAAATCCGCCGGAGATCAGGTACATTCTTAGATTTTCAGCCTCAGAATTAGAAAACACAACATTACCATGGCCAGTCATATGGACAAAAGCAAAATCAAACAATTCAGTACTTCCTACATCAACTGTTGCATTGTCAGTAGCAATATTTGTTTTGAGTTTTTCATTGCAAAACTTAGCCAAATTAGGCAAAGCAGTTGGATTGGCATACCAGTCTCCACCACCATTGTATTTCAACAAAGCTAATTTTAATGGTTTTGACTGCGCTGAAGCTTTTGGAACATAAAAGCAGATTATGACTAGAAAAAACAGTTTGAATATACTTTTCATAAAAGATTATTTTGAAGCAAAAACCATTTTATATTTCATTGAAATATCCCCTTTATTGATTTTATCAAGACGTTTTTTGATCAATTGCTTTTTTAGGGGACTAATTAAATCAGTAAATAAAATACCTTCGAGATGATCATACTCATGCTGGATCACTCTTGCATTCATATCATCATACACCTCATCATGCAGATTAAAATTTTCATCATAATACTGAATTCTGATTTGAGCCGGGCGTGTTACCTTTCCTCTAACTTCTGGGATGCTTAAACAACCTTCTTCATAAGACCATGGTTCTCCGGACTCAGCTATTTTGACCGGATTGATAAAAACTTTTTTAATACCAGTAAAACTATTATTTTCATCTTCATCATCCTCGAGCTGAACTGTGTCCACTACAAAAACACGGATAGCTTTACCTACTTGAGGTGCTGCCAGGCCGATGCCTCTAGTATGGTACATAGTTTCCCACATATCTTCAATAAATTTAGAAAGTTCAGGATATTCATTGCTGATCACTTCGGCTTTCTTTCTCAAAACGGGATGTCCGTAGGCGTAAACTGATAATTTCATAATTTATAATTCATTCATTCCCAAATATTCTTGCAAGATGATAGCAGCACTGACCTTATCGATTAAGGATTTATCTCTTCTCTTCTTTTTGCTTTTTACAGAAAATCGAATCACCTCATTGGCTTGAACAGAACTATAACGTTCATCTTGTCGAACTATTTGGATGTTGGGATATATTTTAGAAAAATTTGATATGAACTTTTGAATATCTGGTTCTAAAGAAGTGGCTGTTCCATCTTTATGAGTAGGCTCGCCAATCACCAGACAATCCACTATTTCCTCTTTAAAATATGTTTCAAAAAAAATGAATACATCTCTTGTTTCAACGGTAGTCAACGGTGCAGCTATAATTCTAGAAGGGTCAGTTGTAGCTATACCTGACCGTTTTTTTCCATAATCTAATGCCATCACTCTGCCCATATATTCATATTTTCTCCAAAATTAAGGTTTTTAGAATGTAAAACTTTAAAATCAGAATCAAAGTTTCAGAAATTATAGCAGCAATTAAAAATTATTGAAAGAACTGCTTATTTTATCGATTGCTAAAAAGAATAATTCACTTTCATAATTTATTTGTCTGCAACAAAATGATTAAAGTCGAAAAAGATAAGCTTTACATTGTCATTGCCTCTGCAATGGTTGCTTTCATTTCAATGAATCTTTTCTCTGCTCTAAGTTTTCAGACAGATAGTCCTACCTATACCTATGCAATTTCTGTATTAACCGGTGAAGTGCAACTTCCTGAAATGCATTACAGATTAGCAAAACCTGTTAGTTTTATTTTTCCGGCATTGTTATGTTATATTTTAAAAATTGGACCTGCCGAAGCACTAATCGTACAGCAATTCATGTGCAATATCAGCATTGGTTTGTTAATGTATAGCATAATCAAAAAAATGCATAGTCGAAAAGAGGCTATATTGGGAATAATTATTTTAATGGGTTGCCAACCCTTTGCGATCTATTCTCTTGCCGTTATGATTGATGGTGCAGGCTGGGCAATTGAATTATTTATCATTTATTATTATCTTAAAATCAGAGATTACAATCGTTTTAAAGATTTTATAACCATTGGAATTTTGCTGGCTCTAGGTATTTTTATTAAAGAAACAATCCTTATGTCAGGACTGGTAATAGCCATTGATAGATTACTGAATAAATCGAAATTCATCTATAATCTGAAAAATTTAATGGTTGTTGGAGTAGTATTTTTGATCATTTTCCTCTCAGGTACCATCTTGACCGATAAGCTATTTGGCAATTCTTTATTTAGCTGGTGGAATATTTCTCACAGCGATAAATCTATCTGCGAACTAAACATCTACCATTATCTTCAGCAAACATTCAGAACTTTGGATCTATTTTGGATACCATTTTTAATCGGGTCAGTATTGCTAATTTTTAATATTAAAAAAACAAAACTAGACTTTGAATTAACCCTTTTAATTGTCGGATTCATTGCTCTAATTATCTTTCCAATTTTCTGGTGTTACAAGATTGACAGGATAATCTTTATGATTAGTATTCTATTTATTCCGACTTGCGCCAGGGGGCTTGGTTTTTACGGTAAAGGGGGATTATTTTGGGCTGTTACTGGAGCTTTATTAAACATATTTTTAACTTACAGGATTTATTTCTTTCGAGAGTCAGGTTGGATTTTGGGGCTCAGTCTCTTTTATACTTTATTACTTACATTCCTTCTGTTCCGTAAAGTTTATTTATCCAAATCTGAAAACAATCAAAAAAAGATTATTGTTAAAGTTTAGGTTATTCTATAAAAAACAAAATGCCAAAATCACTTTACATTACATTTATTATATTTTGCCTTTCAATGACTTTTTTAAAAGGGCAGATCAATAGCAGTGGCAGATTTTATAAAAATTATCACCCTACCCGTATTTTTTCCCTGGAGGTAAACTCAACTATTGGAATTGGAAAAACTCAAAACAATTTCATGTTATTCAATACACAATATTCCTTTTATCAAAAGCCTAATTATTTTTTTTCCTTGAAATCAGGCATTGGAATGGGATATGTGAAGAATAGTTTTGGTAAATTAGTTTCTGCTGACATTCCCGTTAACTTAATATTTGCAACAGGGAAAAATCCACATTTTTTTGAAACTTCGTTTGGAACCAGTTTTGTTGTTGGTTACTCTCTGGCTAATGGGTTTCAGGTAATTCCTTTTATTGTTCAGACGCTAGGATACCGATATCAAATTGCCGGTAAAGTATTTTTAAATCCATATCTAGCGATCCTTTTTCATCCGAATCTAGGATTTTCTCCCTCTCTTGGTATTGGAGTAGGATATGATTATTGATTTGATTCTTCTATATTTATTGCATTCAAAAATTTTGAATAGTCCAAATCCTTCCAATACAATTCAAATAATTGAATGATTATTTTATCAAATTCCGGTTCTTGTTCTAATACCGATTGATACCAATTTTTATTAAAGATGGAATATTCATCCAATCCCA
>JBILRD010000289.1:0-3599 GCA_044372845.1 Saprospira sp.
AATTGCTGTGATTGCAGCCTGTATGATAGGTACAGGTGTTTTTACTTCCTTGGGATATCAAGTAATCGGAATAAAATCAGTATTTGCTATTGTTGTGCTATGGGCAACTGGTGGATTGGCTGCCTTATGTGGAGCTTTGGTTTATGCAGAGTTAGCTGTACGTTATCCGGGCTCTGGTGGAGAATACAATTACCTCAGTAAAATTTATCATCCTGCAGTTGGTTTTTTATCAGGTTGGACTTCAGTAACTATTGGTTTTGCAGCTCCAATTGCTGCGGCATCCATGGCTTTCGGAAAATACTTTGTTCAGATAGCACCTTCGGTGGACCCAAGGATTCCTGCTGTGATTGTCATTTTTTTAGCAGCATTTGTCAATATGGCTGGTATTTCTTTAAGTGAAGCAATTCAAAAAGGAGCAACTTATCTTAATCTTACCTTGATACTTGCCCTCATAATTTGTGGCTTTGCTATAGCTGGTAATATCGAGCATTTTAGTTTTACTGTAGGCAAAGCTGATTGGGATGCAGTGCTTAGTCATTCTTTTGCCGTGTCATTGATCTATGTATCTTATGCTTATTCTGGTTGGAATGCAGTTACTTACGTAGCCGGAGAAGTGAAAAATCCAACAAAGATTGTTCCCAAATCATTGATATGGTCAGTTGTTCTAGTTGCCAGTTTATATGTTTTACTCAATTTTGTATTCATGTTGAGAGTGCCAATTGACCAATTAGAAGGTCAAAATGAGGTTGGTGCTATTGCTGCGGGTTTTATTTTTGGTGACTTAGGATCAAAATTAGTAGCTGGATTGATTTGTATCGGACTTTTAGCTTCCGTTTTAGGAATGACGATTGCTGGTCCAAGGGTAACGGATAAAATTGGACAAGATATACCGGCACTTG
This sequence comes from Saprospira sp., assembly GCA_044372845.1. Lineage (GTDB taxonomy): Bacteria > Bacteroidota > Bacteroidia > Chitinophagales > Saprospiraceae > Saprospira. The sequence goes on from JBILRD010000289.1 coordinate 900, forward strand.
CTTTTCTTGCTAAAAAGAATAAATCCGGAGCGCCAGTTATCGCTATTATTTTACAGGTTTCAATTTCTCTTATTTTGGCATTGAGTACAGCCTTTGATGTGGTAATAAGATATGTTGGTTTCACTCTTGCTTTATTTACAACGCTTACTGTTATTGGATTATTGGTGGTAAGATGGGTCAAAAAAGAACCATTAGCTAAAGGGCTTTACCGCTTACCTTTATTTCCTGTACCTGCATTGGTGTTTATAGCTTTGGAATTTTGGATGTTGACTTACACGATGATCGATCATCCTGTTGAATCTTTGGCAGGTTTGGCTACATTACTACTTGGCTTCGTAGTTTTTCTTTTAGTATGGAAAAAGGACAATAACGTTATTAAAGAATAATATAATTTAAACGCAGTTTTAATTCACACATTTACTAATCCTTAAATATTATGATGAATAAAATTTTTCAATTTGCTTTTTTATTTTTCGCAAGTTCTTTTTTGATACTTGGTCAATCTTGTAATTCTGCTACAAAAGATGAAAAAGGTGAAATCACAGAAAATGATTCTTTGAAAAAGGAAGAACCAACCATTCAATTTGACCATAAGTTTGATGACATCGCCAGAATACTTGCTGGAATGGAAGTAGAAAAAAATTCTGCATACTATGCTGTTTCTCAAAGTGCCAGCTGGCAAAACTACAAAAAACAGGCAGATGCAAGTTGGGCTTCGGCTGAAACTAAAAGATTCAAAGCTATGCGCGAGTGGTCTGAAAAAGAATTGGCCGAAGTAAATAAGCTACAAGGGGACTTATTCTACCCATTCTCTGGTCCAGATATTTACTATTCTTATCAGTTTTTCCCATCAGCTAACAACTATCATTTGTTCGCTTTAGAACCAGCTGGTAATTTGGCTTTCTTGAAAAATGAAAATGCTAATTGGGATAATGTTTGCAGCCATGTTTTTTCTACTATCGATGATTTTATATCAGGTGGTTTCTTTCATACGAAGCACATGAGATTAGATATGAAAGATATGGGAACTTTACCAACATTGATGGTTTTCCTGGTTCGTGGAGGAAATACTATTACGAATGTAGAGAATGTAGTTATCAAAGAAGATGGTACAATTGCAAAGTCTGAAACTGACTTGTCCTCTGTAAGAATTGATTTTTTGGATTCAAAAACCAAAAAACAAAAATCAATGTTCTATCATTCATGTGATATTTCAGATCCAGGTTTTGCTAAGCGTCCAGCTTTGAAAAAACATATTGAGCAAGTAGCGGCAAACAGAACATTTACAAAATCTGCCAGTTATCTGATGCACAGACCTGATTTTGCTCAAGTTAGAGATATCATTCTAAACAAAGCGGTTTCTGTATTTCAAGATGATACAGCTGTTCCTTACAGTTTTTATTCCAACGATAAATGGAACAAAACCCTTTTTGGTAAATATCTAGGACCAATCAAATTATTTGAAGTTCGTTTCCAAAAAGATTTGATGGAAGCATACAAATCTAAAGATGTAAAAGCCTTACCATTTACTTTAGGTTATCACTCTGACAGAGACTATGACAACATGATGTTATTTGTAAAAAAATAAGTTCGTCATTATTGAAATAATTGGGGTTAAACTAACATAGTTTAACCCTTTTTTATTGTCAGATTTTCAATTTGCTAATTACTCAACATTGATATAATACTCTAAAACCTTTAGGAATTTATATTAAGTTGTATTTTTGCATTCAAAATAATAATAGACTATCATGAGTTTTGTAGAAGAATTAAAATGGAGAGGATTATTACAAGATTTAACTCCGGGATTAGAGGAAGAAATGGAAAAAGGCCCAATCAAAGCCTACATTGGATTTGACCCAACGGCTGCATCTCTGACGATTGGAAATCTAGTTAGCATCATGCTTTTAAAGCATCTTCAGTTGGCAGGACATCATCCAATTGTATTATTGGGTGGGGCGACAGGTAGAATAGGTGATCCATCAGGAAAAGATAAAGAAAGGAATCTTCTCGATTATACTATTCTGGAAAACAATATTGAAAAACAAAGAGGTCAATTTGGTCTTTTTTTAGATTTTGAAAATGAGAACAAAGCTGTAATGATCAACAATTATGATTTTTACAAGGATATGAGCATTTTTGAATTTTTGAGAGATATTGGAAAGCATCTTACCGTTAATTATATGTTGAGCAAAGATTCTGTTAAAAATAGAATTGAGTCAGAGTCCGGTATTTCCTTTACAGAGTTTTCCTATCAATTGATTCAGGGTTATGATTTTAGACATCTGTATGAAAATCACGATTGTATTTTGCAAATGGGTGGAGCAGATCAATGGGGGAATATAACTACAGGCACAGAATTGATCAGGAAATCCGGAGGAAAAGGCTATGGATTAACCTGTCCCTTACTCACAAGATCTGATGGGAAAAAATTTGGAAAATCAGAGGAAGGAAATATTTGGTTAGATCCAGAAATGACCTCACCTTATAAATTTTACCAATTTTGGTTAAACATAACTGATGATGATTTACCGAAATTGATGAGAATCTTTTCTTTAAGATCACGTAATGATATTGAAGCTTTAGAAACTGAATATTTAGGGAATCCAAATGCATTAAAAAGAATTTTAGCAGTAGAGCTTACCGAAAGAATTCATGGTCAATCTGCCCTTGAATCAGTTTTAAAAACTACCGAAATTG
>JBILRD010000292.1:0-3584 GCA_044372845.1 Saprospira sp.
ATTTTTATTATTGGTAATATGTAAGAAGTAAATACCTGAATTTAAATCATCTCTGTTTAAAATTAGTTCCCTACCGGTAAAGGAAATTGATTTAACCTTTTCTCCAATAACATTAAATAACTCAACAATTGTGTTGTTAACCTCTTCGCTGAATTTAATTAAGGTTTGATCTGTAAAGGGATTTGGTAGAATGTTAATATCAAATTGATCAACATTATGGATGCCAGTTGATGTGATGTCTACACAGTCTGAGGTATCTGTACAGCCATTGATTGTGATAATAACTGCGTATGACCCATTAGCAGTGGCAATAAAGCTTTGATTCGTTTCTCCACTTATCGCAGTATTGTTATTATTACAATCAATCCATTGATAGTTTGCTGCAGGAGCAATTGCCGTAATTGTTTGTCCGGATGTTGAAGTAGTGGCATCAACTATTTCTCTTGTAAAATTTAGAGTTACAACACTATCGCAACCTGCTGCATTAGTTAAAGTAAAAGTAGCTGTATTGTTACTAGCGTTGTAGGTGTTTCCGTCAATCCATGTTATGGGATCGCAAGATGTAATAATATCATCACCGCTAGATTGGGTTAACCTAGTAAAATTGAGTGTAACAATACTATCACAGCCAACAGCATTGGTGAGTGTAAAAGTAGCTGTATTATTGCTAGATGAGTAGATGTTTCCATTGATCCATGTTATAGGAGTACAAGAACTAATTACATCTGTTGAATTAGATGCATCGCAAACTCTTAATCGGGCTAATCTATTTCTTGATAAAGAACTAACATTGCTAAAATTTCCCCCAACAATTATTTTGCCGTCGGATTGTATGGCAGTTGTCAACACATCGTTGCCAAAACCAGATCCAATATTAAAGGTGGCATCTAAACTTCCATCCGTATTCAAACGAGCTAGTCTATTTCTTGCAGTTCCATTAAAGCTATTGAAAAAACCACCAACGATAATTTTACCATCTGATTGAACTTTAGACGTAAAAACTTCAGCTCCAAATCCAGTTCCAATATTGAATGTAGCGTCTATACTTCCATCAGTATTTAATCTTGAAATTCGATTTATAGCAGCACCATTATAAGAAGTAAAGTAACCGCCAACAATTATTTTGCCATTTGTTTGAATAGAAATTGTCCATACCTCACTATTATATCCTGTTCCGGTGTTGAATGAAGCATCTAAACTTCCATCAGTATTTAAACGTGCAATAGAACCTACATTCGACCCATTAAATGAATTGAAATTTCCCCCAGCTATAATTTTTCCGTCCGATTGGATTGCTGTATTATATACGTTGCCATTAAAAGATGAATTAGGATTAAAAGAATTATCTAAACTGCCATCTGTATTTAATCGAACAATTCTAGCGTGTAAACTACCATTATAGAGGGCAAAATTTCCCCCAACAATTATTTTACCATCTGTTTGAATATTTGTAGAGTAAACAAAATTATTGAATCCTGTGCCAATATTGAACGTATTATCTATGGTTCCATCAGTATTCAAACGCACTAATCGGTTTGCTACATTTCCATTATAAGTAGTAAATTCTCCCCCAACAATTATTTTACCGTCCGCCTGAATGGAAATAGTTAGAGCGCCACCATTAAAACCAGTGCCGATATTAAATGTATTGTCTAAGCTACCATCAGAATTTAGACGTACAAGTCGGTTATGTGTTAAACCATTAAAAGTGGTAAAATAACCACTGGCAATTATTTTACCATCTGCTTGAATAGCTGTTTCAAATACTGCATCGTTGAATCCAGTTCCAATGTTAAAACTTGGGTCATTGGAACCTGGTTGTGCGTTCGTTAAAATGGAAAATAGACCGTAAATTGCTATTAGTAATAGTTTTCTCATAATTCTGATCTTAATGTTTGATTTGGTGTTAGTTATTTATGTTGTAACCATTTAAGAATTGAAAATCAAAAGTAGCTATTTTAAATTATATTGATGTTTTTTGATAAAATCTATTTTATATTTTCATGAAAACTGAATGAACTCTAAACCAATTGTTTTTGTCAAATATGTTCTATTTCCGTTGGTATATTTGTATCAAAGATCTTTTAATCTGTATGCAGTAAATGCTAAGGGTAAAATTTAAAATTTTATTGATGTTTTAAGTTGATAATTATCGTAAGGTATCAGTTCTTTTATTTAGATAATATCAACCTTTATTTAAAATAATAAAAAAGGCCTGTGTTGCCACAGACCTTTCAAAGATATCATTTGTATTTTTTTACAGTTTGTACATTACTGCTTTACAAGCTTTAACAGTACGTTCTACTGATGGCATGAACTCATCTACATAGGTAGAAGCATATCCCAGTGAAGTGTCGCGGCTATTCACTCTCGTTACAGGTGCATCCAGATAATCAAAGGCATGCTTTTGAGCTACATAGGCGATTTCTGAGGAAACACTGGCAAATGGCCATGACTCATCAACCACCACCAATCTGTTTGTCTTTTTAATAGAATTGATGATTGTTTTATGATCCATTGGACGAATCGTTCTCAAGTCAATTACTTCAGCAGAAATACCTTCTTTCGCCAATTCTTCAGCAGCACCCATAGCTACTTTCATCATCTTGTTGTAAGAAACTATAGTAATATCTGTTCCCTCTCTTTTGACAGCAGCTACTCCGATTGGAATCAGGTATTCTTCATCTGGAATCAATCCAACATCAGAATAACAATATTCTGATTCCATAAAACAGATTGGATTTTCATCACGAATGGCTGATTTCATAAGACCTTTAGAGTCGTATGGGTCAACTGTGGAGATTACTTTCAAACCAGGAACCTGAGCCATCCAGCTTTCAAATGTCTGAGAATGTTGCTGAGCCAATTGACCTGCTGCACCTGTTGGACCACGGAAAACGATAGGACATTTAATTGTACCAGCCGACATGTGTAGGATTTTTGCCGCATGATTGATGATTTGGTCAAAAGCTAAAATAGCAAAATTCCAAGTCATGAATTCAACGATAGGTCTAAGTCCCGCCATAGCAGAACCAACACCTACAGCGGCAAAACCAAGTTCAGCAATCGGCGTGTCGATTACTCTTTTGGGACCGAATTCGTCCAACATTCCCTGACTGACTTTGTAAGCGCCATTGTATTCGGCAACCTCTTCACCCATCAGGTAAACAGTTTCATCGCGACGCATTTCTTCGACCATGGCTTCTCTTAATGCTTCTCTTAGACGTACTTCTCTCATTTTAAGATGTTTATGTGCTATTAAATTTTTATTTTAATGTAATTTCTTATTATACAGCGCAAAATACAAAGCTTAACTTAAAAAAACTATTATTTGATATCTGTTTTTGACTTTTACCTTATTTGTCGCTTATCAAGACTAATCGAAAACCCAGATTATCAGACTTAAAATCCATTTTGGCTGAATGTCTGAAATTGATTTTACAAGTTTCCGGATTCGAGTTAAAGCTGCCGCCTTTCATCACTTTTTTATTCCCGTTAGAAGGTCCCCTCGGATTATTTTTTTGTATCAAATAATTGTCAGAATACCAATCAGAACACCATTCCCAAACATTTCCACTCATATC
>JBILRD010000331.1:0-3319 GCA_044372845.1 Saprospira sp.
ATGGCTATAAAACCGGCATCTCTACCCATGACTTCCACCAAGAAGAGACGATTGTGAGCTTCAGCTGTATCGCGTATTTTATCGATGGCCTCCATCGCTGTATTCAAAGCCGTATCATAACCTATGGTGTAATCGGTTCCAAACAAGTCATTGTCGATTGTTCCGGCGGTGCCAACGATAGAAATATCAGGATAGGATTCCATGAAAATCTTTGCTCCGGTAAAAGTACCATCTCCTCCTATAGCAACAATAGCGTCTATGCCCTCTTTTTTAAGTTGCTGATAGGCTAATTCGCGACCTTCGATGGTTCTGAAAGCTGTACTTCTTGCCGAACCAAGGATGGTGCCGCCTTTGTTGATTATTCTATTGACAGATTGCGGATTCAACTCGACAAAATCTCCTTCAATCATCCCCTGATAGCCTCTTCGAATGCCTATCGCAGGAATATTGTATTTGTTGGCAGCTAGGACAACCGCTCTGATACAGGCATTCATTCCCGGGGCATCCCCTCCTGAGGTTAATACTGCAATTTTTTTCATCATTACTTAGGCATATTATAAAGTGTAAATATAGGTACTTTTAATAACCTCAGAGAAAACGACATTGTTTAGTTAAAAGTAAAAAAGCGCCTTCATGATAAACACGAGACGCCTAGGGGTAAATAATGAATTGAGGTTTTATTCTTCCTCTTTGGTAATTTTTAGTACTTCGTCCATTTTGTAAACGATAGTATTTTAGTTTATATCTTGGTATACTTCAAAATTGAAATTACTAATTATCAATCAAATAAATAAAAATAATTCCATCTAAAATATTGTTCTAACACGCTGAATTTAAAGCATTTCAAAGGTAAGAAATGTTATTATTTATATGGTTATCATATATGATAACCATATAAATATAGTAATTCACGAAATTTCGCCTTTCAATGAATTTGAATGGCTAAACTAGACTATCTTCAAAAAATTGGTGTAAGAATAAAAACCCTTCGCAAGAAAAAGGGTATGACTCAACAGGAGTTGGCATTTCTATGCAATTTTGAGAAATCCAATATGTCGAGAATTGAAAAAGGAAAAACAAATCCCACCATTTTAACCCTACAGAAGATCAGTAAAGCACTAAAAGTCCCATTAGAGGATTTGCTAAAAAGCAGGTAGGGTATTTTTTATTTTTTTTATTTCCATATTGTTAATTTTTTATTGTAGAACCAATTCACAATATGGAATAGCCTGTCATTAAGAATTAAATGTATCCATACGTTTAATCTTTTGTAACATGCAAAGTGCTGATAATATTAACAAAAAAATTGCCGACAACATTAAATCCGAACGAATGAAGCGAGGATGGACATTGCAATATCTTGCAGCAATATGTAATATTGAAAAATCTAACTTGTCAAGGATAGAATCCGGTAGAACAAATCATACTGTCCTGACTTTACAAAGAATCTGCAAAGCGATGGGAATTTCAATCGAAGAGATCTTTAAAGCATAAATAAAGGGCTTGTTTTTAAAAAACAAGCCCTTTAACAATATTATAGGAGATTACTATTTCAATCTGTAACTAATGTCTTCATTATTAGATTTATTATCCAAACTTGAGTTTGGTGCTTCTTCGGATTTAGGCGTTTCTTCCTTCTCTTCAGTACTATGGGTATGACCACCCAAAATTGGAGCGATCACCAATCCGATTAAACAAGTTAATTTGATTAAGATATTCATCGAAGGTCCAGAAGTATCTTTAAACGGATCACCAACAGTATCACCTGTCACCGCTGCTTTGTGAGCATCAGAACCCTTATAAGTCATTTCACCATTAATCATAACACCCGCTTCGAAGGATTTTTTTGCATTGTCCCAAGCACCGCCGGCATTGTTTTGGAAAACAGCCCAAAGAACACCAGAAACGGTAACTCCTGCCATATAACCACCAAGCATTTCAGCGATTAACTTATTGTCATATCCTATTAGCATTGGCAATACAGCAATTAAAATAGGGAAACCAATGGTTAAAATTCCAGGTAACATCATTTCGCGTAAAGCAGCTCTGGTAGAAATTTCAACACATTTGCCGTATTCCGGTTTTCCTGTTCCTTCCATGATTCCAGGAATTTCTTTAAACTGGCGACGAACTTCATAAACCATATCCATCGCTGCTTTTCCTACAGAATTCATTGCTAAAGCAGAGAAAACAACCGGTATCATTCCACCAACAAATAACATGGCCAATACTGGTGCTTTAAAAATATTGATACCATCAATTCCTGTAAAAGTAACGTAAGCAGCAAATAAAGCCAAGGACGTTAATGCAGCAGAAGCAATGGCAAAACCTTTACCAGTTGCAGCTGTAGTGTTTCCTACAGAATCTAAAATATCTGTACGCTGACGAACTTCTTTCGGTAATTCACTCATCTCAGCAATTCCACCAGCATTATCCGATATCGGACCAAATGCGTCAATCGCTAATTGCATAGCTGTTGTAGCCATCATTGCCGAAGCAGCCAAAGCTACACCATAAAATCCAGCTAATGCATATGTTGACCAAATAGCTCCAGCAAATAATAATACTGTTGGGAAAGTAGAAATCATTCCCGTTGCTAAACCTGCGATAACATTTGTCCCTGCTCCAGTAGAAGATTTCTGAACAATTGCTAAAACTGGTTTTGTTCCTAAGCCAGTGTAATATTCGGTTACTGAAGATATAGTTCCACCAACAAATAATCCTATCAATGAAGCATAAAACACTCTCATGGATGAAATGTCTTTCAATCCTTCGCCAAAGAAATCCATTTTCATAGTTTCTGGCAACATATATTTTACTAAAACGAAACAAGCGATTGCTGTTAGTACAATAGAAACCCAGTTACCGATATTCAATGCACCTTGTACTTGTTTTTCTTTTGCATTATTGTCTTTAATTTTCACCAACATGGTTCCGATGATGGAGAATAAAATTCCAAAACCGGCAATTGCCATTGGTAATAAAATTGGCCCAATTCCACCAAATCCGTTTGCTGTGATATCTCCTCCCATGTCTTTGATAACATAGTTTCCAAGAACCATAGCCGCTAAAACTGTTGCAACATATGAACCAAATAAATCAGCACCCATACCGGCAACATCACCTACATTATCTCCAACATTATCTGCAATTGTTGCTGGATTACGAGGGTCATCCTCTGGTATGCCGGCTTCTACTTTACCAACAAGGTCGGCGCCTACGTCTGCAGCTTTGGTATAAATACCACCTCCTACACGTGCAAACAATGCAATGGATTCAGCACCTAAGGAAAAACCAGCCAACGTTTCTAAAACAATGG
>JBILRD010000059.1:0-8659 GCA_044372845.1 Saprospira sp.
TGACAAAATAAATCAAGATATAGAACTTGTTAATAAAGTGGCTGAGTTGAAAGATTTTGATTCGGTTATGAAAAATCCTTTGATTATTATTGATAGGAAGCAGGCTGCTATCAGAGGTATTTTTCAAGATAAAGTTGATACCCTGACCATGAATACCATGATGGTCATATTAGAACATAGAAGAGAAAGATATCTACAGGATATTTGTCGTTCTTTTCATGATTTATACAATTCCGAGAAAAAAGTATCAATAGTAACGTTAAAATCGGCTGTTAGTCTAAGTCAGGAAATGACTAATAACATTCTTCATGAATTTAAGTCGAAGGGATTAATTGAAGATAAGGTAGAGCTTAAAACAATTATTGATCCATCCATAATAGGAGGGTTCGTTATATACTTTAAAGATCAGGTTTATAATGCTAGTGTATCATATAAACTGGATCAATTAAGAACTAAATTTAGTGAAAATCTTTATATCAAAAACTTTTAAAATATGGTTGACGTTAGACCGGACGAAATATCCGCAATATTAAAAGAACAAATTACAGGCTTTGGTGCCGGAGCTACTTTAGAAGAAGAAGGAACCGTATTGGAAGTGGGTGATGGTATCGCTCGCGTATATGGTTTATCTAATGTAGCCGCTGGGGAATTAGTTGAATTTACCAACTCTGGTATTCAAGCGATTGCTCTTAACTTGGAAGAGGACAATGTAGGTTTGGTACTTATGGGTCCTTCAGAGAAAATCAAGGAAGGAGATAAAGTAAAACGTACCAAACGTATTGCTTCCATCGAAGTAGGTGAAGGTATGCTTGGTCGTGTTGTTAATCCACTAGGAGTTCCAATCGATGGTAAAGGCGCTATCGAAGGTAAGAGATATGCTATGCCATTAGAGAGAAAAGCTCCAGGTGTAATTTTCCGTCAACCGGTAAACGAACCGCTTCAAACAGGTATCAAAGCTATAGATGCTATGATTCCAATCGGTAGAGGTCAGCGTGAGTTAATCATCGGTGACCGTCAAACTGGTAAAACTGCAATTGCCATAGACACTATTCTTAATCAAAAAGAATTTTACGATAGAGGTGAACCTGTTTTTTGTATCTACGTAGCAGTAGGACAGAAAGCATCAACGGTAGCCATGGTAGCTAAAACATTTGAAGAAAATGGTGCAATGCCTTACACGGTAATTGTTTCTTCATCAGCTTCAGATCCTGCTCCACTTCAGTTTTATGCACCTTTTGCAGGGGCAGCAATTGGAGAGTTTTTCAGAGATACAGGAAAACCTGCTTTGATTGTTTATGATGACTTGTCAAAGCAAGCTGTTTCTTATCGTGAAGTTTCATTGTTACTTCGTCGCCCTCCGGGACGTGAAGCATATCCAGGTGATGTATTCTACCTTCACTCTCGTTTGTTGGAGCGTGCTGCCAAAATCATTGCTAATGACGAAATCGCTCGTGGTATGAATGATCTTCCTGAGTCATTAAAAGAAGCTAAGGATGATAATGGCCAACCATTGGTTAAAGGTGGTGGTTCATTGACAGCTCTTCCTATTGTTGAAACGCAAGCAGGTGACGTATCAGCCTATATTCCTACGAATGTAATTTCAATTACTGATGGTCAGATATTCCTTGAGTCTAACTTATTCAATGCAGGTGTTAGACCAGCGATCAACGTAGGTATCTCAGTTTCTAGGGTTGGTGGTTCAGCCCAAATTAAACCTATGAAAAAAGTATCTGGTACCCTAAAGTTGGATCAGGCACAATATCGTGAATTGGAAGCATTTGCTAAGTTTGGTTCTGATCTAGATGCGGCAACTAAGTTTGTTTTGGATAAAGGAGCTCGTAACGTTGAAATTTTGAAACAACCTCAATATTCTCCAGTTTCTGTTGAAAAACAAGTAGCTATTATTCACTGTGGTACCAAAGGTTTATTACGTGATGTTCCGGTTAATAAAGTAAGAGAATTTGAAAAAATGTATCTTTTAAAGCTGGAGCAACGTCATCCTGAAGTCCTAGAAAACTTTAGAAAAGGCAAATATGACGACGCTGATATTGCGAAAGTTGAAGCTCTAGCTAAAGAACTTTCTGCAGTAATCTAATTAAAAAATATTCAAAATATATCAGACCTGTTTCTGGTAAAAAAGAGTATAACTCTACATTTTAACCTTATAAAGGAATGGCTAATTTAAAAGAAGTACGTGACCGAATACAATCTGTTATTTCAACACAACAGATCACAAAGGCAATGAAGCTCGTAGCTGCTTCTAAGTTGAGACGTGCCCAGGGAGCAATTCTTCAGTTAAGACCCTACTCTCAAAAATTAAATGCAATGTTGTCTAACATCATGTCAACATTGCAGGATGAAGAGATTGACTCAGCATATAGTACAGATAGACCCGTCAAAAACATTTGTTTAGTTGTAATTACATCTAACAGAGGTCTTTGTGGTGCCTTTAATTCTAATGTGATCAAATCTGTGATCACTTTATTGCAAGGCAAATATTCTAGCCAATACGAGGCTGGTAATGTAACTTTACTTTTTATTGGTAAAAAGGGGCGTGATATTTTGTCAAAGCGTTTCCCAAAAGCTAAGTTCATTAAAGAATATACTGAGTTGGTAGGTAAAGAATTTTCATCTAAAGATTCTATACCTGTTGCTGAGATATTGATGGAGGCTTTTACTAATGAAGAATACGATATGGTAGAAATTGCCTATGCAAAATTCAAAAATGCAGCATTACAAGAATATCAAGTAGAGCAATTTTTACCCATACTAAAAGCTGAAGTTAAAGAAGATGAGTTTGCAGCTGATTTTATTTTTGAACCAGGAAAAGAAGAGTTGTTAATTCATTTAATTCCTGCGGTTTTAAAAACTCAATTTCACAAGACAATACTTGACAGTAATGCCTCTGAAAATGGTGCAAGAATGACTGCCATGGACAAAGCAACTGATAATGCAGAGGAAATGCTTAGAGATCTAAAAATTAACTACAACAAAGCCCGTCAAGAAGCAATTACTACAGAATTAGGTGAGATTGTTGGTGGTGCTGCTGCTTTAGAAGGATAAATCATGTTTTAGAGAAATAATAAGTAGAGCAGTCCCAAATGGACTGCTTTTTTTTGTTAATGAATTTAGGATCTACTATTTTTTTCTCACATCATTCATTTATTTTGTTCAGCTGGAAATAGATGGGAAAAAGATCTTACACAAGGTAAACATTGAAAAATAAATGCATTTGAAAAAATAAAAAATGGAAATATGATGAGCTCATATTTCCATTTTTTATTTTAAGACCTATGCTTATTTACATTCTTTATCTTTTACAAATTTGCCTAATTTTTTATTTTCTTTAAGGGCGGTAATCAAAGTTAAAGCTTGAACATTTCCTCTTTTGTGAGCCAAACAATAATATTCAAAAGCATGTTCAGCTAAATCATTTTTTGCACTGTTACTCATGTTATCAAAAAACAAGATCTTTTTACTGTTATTGGCTATGTCTTCAAGGTTTTTACCGGCTTCAATATAACTAAGAGTAATTTGATCTTCAGAATTTTTTTGAGCTTTTCTCAGGGCATCTAGCTCATTATCATAAGCTATTTTATTTCTTTTTTGTTTTCTGATTGCTCTAGAAAGTCTTTTTCTCTCCATTTCAAGTTCATAGTTAGAAACTGTTAAATCTTTAACTTTTTCATTGAGTACGATATTTTCTCCCTCAGTTTTCAACGCCTCTTCTTTTAAAGATTTTATCAACTCTGAATTAATTTGCTCCAATTTAACTTTCTTAGATTTTAATTCATTTACAGTTAATTGAGATGATATAATTTTTGATGCTTCTATTTCTTTGGTTAGTTTCTCAATTTCAGCGATATTTTCCTTTATGATTAAATCAATCTGATCTAATTTTTCAAGAAAGTTTTTTTTATTGATTTTGACATCGTTCTTCCCCAAAGAGTAAAGACTATCAATATTGCTAAAAATAGAATCAAATTTTATTCTTTGAAGGCTTACTTTAGATAGTATTATGCTATCAGCCTCTCTTTCTTTAATTAAACTGCTGTATAAATTCTTGTATTCATCAGCCTCATTTTTACAAGAGGATATAATCAGAATAAATAAAGCTAAAAAGTAGAATATTCTCATAATGATAATTTTAGTAGGACTCTAGACTAACATTTTCTGATTCAATAAAATACCTTGAATCTTTTTTGAATAGTTTGAGTTTTGATTTTTTAAAGGACTCGAAATAAATCTCCATGGAATTGGGATAGATTTTACCACTCTTATTAAAATGTTCCAATCCCTCTGCGACGGCAGTATATTTAAATAATATAATGTTATACTGATCGTTATATCCTTTAATTTCAATTTTTAAAAATTCACCATCTATTTCACCTGCAAAGCCTTTGATATTAGAAAGTTCGTTTTTGATTTGAGATTTGACAGCAGTAATTTTATTGTTGACTGGTGTAGGATTTTTTATTTCACTTACGTAGATAGAAATCTTTGATATGACATTGTTTTCCCTTTTTATGTAAAGTTCGTCTACGGAAAGAAAAACATTTGGTGAGTTATTTCTGAATTTTTCAAGACTAGTAGGTTGAAGTTCACCTCTTACATTAAAGACTAGTTCTAGATTCTTGGTAGTTTGGGAAGATATTGCTTCAAGAAGATTTTTTTTATTTATCTGGCATAAATTTGAACCAAGTAAAATATTAAATTTTTCAGTAAGGTAGGTTTGTACATCCGAGGCCTCGTTTACATTGAAGCTTATATTTTCATCAATACAAGAACCGCTATTTACTTTTTCAGAATTTTGTTGTTGGCAACTTCCTAATATAAATGCAAAAGCAACAACAAGAACAATAAAATTGCTTGAATTATAGGAATAAACACTATGTAATTGTTGTTTGATTTTTAGTAAACTAAGCATTGACAAGAAAATACGCCAATTATTAAAAAGAAGACTATCTAGTATATAGATATAAAATTACTGAATAAAAGAAAAAAATCAAAATATTGACGGGGACTAATAAATAATATGATTAAAATCAGTGTATTGATAATGCCTGGTTTTTCTTGTTTGCTCTGTCAATAAATGTAGAGTATTCAACAATACTCATACCTTCTCGGCAAAAATGCAATGGGTTGATTCTTTTATTTCGGAATTGAATTTCGTAATGAAGATGTGGTGCAACGTCTCCACTTTGTCCAACTCTGGCAACAATCTGACCTTTTTTAACTTTTTGACCTACTTTGACATTTATTTCAGATAATTGAGAATAAAGTGATACAAAACCAAAGCCGTGGTCAATTAATACAAGACGGCCATACCCTTCCTTTCTAAATTCTACTCTGGATACAGTTCCATTGGCAGTAGCGTAAACAGCAGTACCAGTATATGCTCCAAAATCAATCCCAGAGTGGATTTTATAAATTTTAAAAACAGGGTGTTTTCTATATCCAAAACCTGAAATGAACTCTATTTTATTATTTGGATTTTGAACTGGTCTTATTGAAGGTATATTTTTTAGCAGTTTTTCTTTAGTTTTTACAGATGCCGTTATTTCATTTTTTGTCTGATTTAAAAGTCTAAGCTTTGTCTTCATTATATTAATCTTGTCGAGGATGATTTCGCCAAGTTCTTTATTTGAAAATTTTTTTATTGACTCTAATTTTGAATTTAAATGAAAGCTGCTAAACTCGTCCTCACTAGGGTTCAATTCAATGATTTGTTTAAAAATGGCGGTGTCTCTTTCCCTAAGATTATCCAAGGTTCTTTGCATTAAATCCAGATTTGAAGCTATTTCATCATAACTTTTTCTTAATTCATCCAACTCCTGTTTTTTTAATTTGTAGGCATCATGATTTTCCAAGGTTAGTAAATAGATTGAAAGGGAAATGATCGTTAGAAAAATAAGAATGGCGGAGAGATTGAATAATACTTTAGACTTTTGGTTTTTTATTTCTTCAAAAACCAATTGATTTTCATTGAGTTGAAATTTGTTCTTTTTAAAAATCATTAAAGCAGATAGAAATTACTTGAATTTTAAAATATGTTCTGCAATCTGTACAGCATTTGTAGCAGCACCTTTTCTTAAATTATCAGCGACTATCCACATATTCAGAGTTTTGTCTTGAGATTCATCTCTTCTGATTCTGCCAACGAAAACATCATCTTTTTGATGCGCTACAACAGGCATAGGGTAGATGTTATTTTTTACATCATCCAATAAAGATACGCCCTTAGCCTTGGATAATAATTGATAAACACGATGAATGTCAAACTCTTTTTTGAATTGAACATTAACAGATTCTGAGTGGCCGCCTAAAACAGGAACTCTGACAGCAGTTGCCGTAATTTTTAAGGAGCTGTCATTAAAAATTTTTCTAGTTTCATTGACTAATTTCATCTCCTCCTTAGTGTAGTCATTTTCAAGAAAGGTATCACAATGAGGAATGCAGTTTTGAAAAATTTGATGAGGATAAGCCGGAGCATCAACCAGCAAGCCATTCATTTCATTTTCATATTGTTTGACGGCCTTAACTCCAGTGCCGGTCATAGATTGATAAGTAGATATGACGATTCTTTCAATCCCGTATTCATCATAAAGTGGTTTTAAAGCTACTACCAGCTGAATGGTTGAACAGTTGGGGTTGGATATAATTTTGTGCTCTGATTGAAGGCTTTCAATGTTAATTTCTGGAACGATCAATGGAATTTCTTTTTCCATTCTGAAAGCTGAAGAATTATCTATCACTGTTGTTCCAGCAGCTGCAAATTTTGGAGCAAACTCCAGAGCAGTTGATCCACCGGCAGAGAAAATAGCGATATCAGGCTTCATGGAAATAGCAGTTTCCATTCCAACAATATTAAAAGACTGGCCTTTGAAATCAACCATTTTACCGATTGATTTTGGAGAAGCAACAGGGATGAACGCTTCAATGGGGAAATTTCTTTCTTCCAGAACCTTGCATATTACCTGACCAACCATTCCGGTTACGCCTACTACTGCTAATTTCATATGATTTAAGTTTGTAAAACAAAAATAGTTTATTTGTTCGTCTAACTCTAGATGTTATTTTAATTTTTCATTATTCTGGTGCCTGTCAGCATCTCTGATGCTTCTTTTGTCCATGATTTGTTGTAGGGAATGTTCAAGATTTACGCCAGATTGGTTGGCCAAGCATATTAAAACAAAAAGTACATCGCCCATTTCCTCGGCTAGATCTTCTTTAGCGGAGGCTGCCTTTTCAGCTGTCTTGAAGGATTGTTCCCCATAAATTCTTGACATCAGTCTGGCAACTTCTCCAACTTCTTCCATCAGGATCGCCGTATTGGTCAATTCATTAAAATACCTGACGCCAACAGTTTTAATCCATTGATCAACCTTTTCTTGTGCTTCGTTTATAGTCATTGAATTGGAATTTATTTGCCTAAAAACATTTTTAAAAGTATTTCAGCAGCTTTAAAGGAGGAGATTTTAGCTTCCAAAACTTCTTTTTCTATTTCAGGAAGCTTTTGTTCGATGCCAGGATTTTTATAAAATAAATCTTTTAAATGCTCTTGAATCGTTTCGTGCATCCAATATTTTGCCTGTTCAGATCTTTGAATATCCCATTGACCGTTAGCTTTCATAGAATTTTTATACTCAGATATTTTATTCCAGATCAAATCGATACCCATAGCTGTTATTCCAGAACAAAGTTCAGCACTTGGAATCCAGTTTCCTGGTTTTGGCGGAAAAAGGTGCAAGGCATTTTGATACTGTGCTTTTGCTAATTTCGCCATTGACAATGAAGGTCCATCAGATTTATTGACAGCGATTAAATCTGCCATTTCGACAACCCCTCTTTTGATGCCTTGCAGTTCATCACCGGCATTGGGTAAAAGTAAAAGCAAGAAAAAGTCAACCATTGAGTGAACTGCAGTTTCAGATTGACCAACTCCAACCGTCTCCACGATTATACAATCAAAACCAGCAGCCTCACATAAAAATATGGTTTCCCGAGTATTTCGTGCAACTCCTCCTAATGAATCCCCTGCAGCAGAGGGTCTTATAAATGCTGATGGGTTATTGGAAAGTTCCTGCATTCTGGTTTTGTCGCCAAGTATACTGCCCTGAGTAATTTGACTGCTTGGATCGACAGCCAGTACAGCTACCTTTAATCCCATGTCTGTTAAATACTTTCCAAATGTTTCAATAAAAGTACTTTTTCCGACACCGGGTGAACCAGTGATTCCAATTCTTATTGATTTTGAACTATGTGCTAGGCAGGTACTAATGATTTCTTCTGCCATTTTTTGGTGATCAGCCCTTTTGCTCTCTATGAGTGTAATGGCTTGACTGAGAACAAACCGATCGCCTTTCAGTATACCTTGTATGTATTCCTGAACAGACAGTTTTTTTCTCTTGAATTTATTTAAGAGTTCAGGGTCGTAATGGGTTGCTTTTTCAAGTCCATCATTATCAGATTCAATATTTAAATCCTCTTTATTCACCTTTTTAATTAAAATTTTTCTAAAAATTAATCTTAAGTCCAACTGTCAAAGATAAAATACCCAATATGACACTTGTAAGGATATAAGTTATGGCTAATGCCCATTGTTGTTGTTTGATGAGTTGCAAGCTTTCATTGGAAAAAGTTGAAAAGGTGCTAAAAC
>JBILRD010000210.1:0-4667 GCA_044372845.1 Saprospira sp.
AAAACCTCCACAAATACCTGTCAACATTAACCACTTCAGATTATTAACATCAAAAGTACTGGAAAATGTTCTGTCTATCCAATTTATTATAAAGCCCATCAGCAAACAAGCCAGTATATTTGATATAAATGTTGCCCATGGGAATCCGGAAGAATAAGGAAATAAATTACTTATTCCATATCTGAGTAATGATCCGATTCCACCACCAAAAAAAACAAGTATTGCGCTCATAATTGTTAACTCTAGGCTTTTTTATTCATAAATAGCACCGTTTATGGAAGCTTTTTTTGCTCCGCTTACGCTTGGTATTACATTTGGAATATTTTCCAATCTTAAAAGTCCAAGTAAGGACATTAGCAAGGCTTCTTTGTATTCAATAATCTGATTTTCAGGTACTGTTAATTGAATGTTTAAACTCGACAATATTTCTTTCAATCTATTGATTAAAAATATATTGTATGTGCCACCCCCGCTTGTTAAAAGTTTAAAATCCTTTTTTTGAATATTTTCTCTGTCTAAAATATTGACAATTGATTTTTTAATTTCCTGTGCCAAAAATTCAACAGAGGTTGCCATTTGATCTTCAATAGAAAGGGACGACTCAATAAAAATCGGGATTATTTTTGATTTAATCCATTCGTTACCCAATGATTTTGGATAGGGGTCATGGTAAAAACTAAAATCTCTGAGTTTAGCCAACAATTCTGGGTCAATTTTCCCTTTGGCGGCTATCTGACCTTCATTGTCAAAATTCCTTCCAGTTTGAATTGCCAAAAAGTTAAATATTTGATTGGCGGGAGCGATGTCAAAAGCAACCCATTTGTTGCTGCAATTGGCAGATAAATTGGCAATACCTCCAATGTTTAGATAAAAATCATAACCTGGAAACAAATATTGATCAGCCAATGGAGCCAGTGGTGCACCCTCACCGCCCAGAGCAACGTCTGTCATTCGAAAATCATTGATGACTCTTTTTTCGGTAATCGCAGCAATCGCTGCACCTGATCCTATTTGAACAGAATATCTTTTGGAGGGATCATGGAATATTGTATGACCATGGGAGGCGATAAAATCTAGTTGTACTATGGCGTTTTTCAGAATAAAATCATTTACAAGTTCTGCTGTATAATAACCATAATAAATATTGGTTTTGGCAAAAACTAAAGCATCCTGAATAGCAAGATTTGTTAGTCTTTTTATCCAAAGTTCACTGTAGGGATAGGTTTCGGCTTTTAATATTTCCCAGTTTTTGATTGACTTGCCATCCCATTCCATTCTGGAGTATGCAATGTCCAAACCATCCAGGGAACTGCCGGACATTAGACCTATGGAATAAAATGTTTTTGTTGTCATTTGATTATTATTTAGAAATCATCTCTGTAGAGCAAGGCTGGATTCGCCATATACCATTGTTCCTTTTCTTTGCTAAATCCAAAACTGGCATGTGTCAATCTATTTTCTAAAGCTATTTGTGTTTTTTTAGAATATTTAGAAGGAATTCTCAATTGAAGTGTTTCACCGTTTAAAAGTTTGAAAAATAAGGTTTTTTCACTCCAAAATCTGATTCCAAAAGGCATTACTAAAACCTGAAACTCATAGACCCAGACAATTTCTTTGGGTTGATTGTTCAGATAGTTTATAATGGGATGCGAATCTAAATCCCAGCTATTCAGAAGATCTTTAAGTAGTAAAATTCCGAAAACAAAACACAAAAGTGCTAAGATGGTTAGAACCTGCTTGATATTTTCATTTGATTGATTAAGTGTATTACTAATTAGAAGAATACAGACAATAAAAATTCCAAAAAGTAAAATCAGTTTTTTTGTTCTTTCAAGTTTTATAGCACTTATGATTGCCTCCATATTGTTTATTCAAAGATATTTCGGTTTAAAATACTATCGATTCATTCTCCTGCATAGATCTCTTTGCCTGTCTATGAATCCAGGATTACAAATTGTTTTTTTCTTTTTTAATACAAGTCTGTCTGTAGAAATGAATTTTGGTAATCGGGGAAAACCCAAGACTTTTCCAAAGATTTTAATATTTCTCAACGCACCAATCTGTATTAAGTATGACTTTTCTATTTCTGTGCCTTTAAACAAATACTTAACGCCTAAGAAGGACCACCCAGGATAGATAGATATTTTAATTTCGCAATTGTCATATTCCAAATCTATGACATTTTTGATTCGTTTGACTTTTTGTTTTATAGAATCTAAGGCAAAATGATATTTAGAATAGCCGCCGAACTTTTTTAATCGGTTATTTTTTCTGATGATTTTAAATATTTTTCTGTCGATTGAATTGTTTTTTGATAGGCATGAGTCTGATGAGATTTGTAACTCAATAGATTTAACATGATGAACTTTTTCCAATAACTTTGGATTATCAAAAACCGCATCAGCTTTTGCGATAACAGAATTCAAAAACATTGAAAAAACAAGGAAAGTAAATATTTTGTTAGAAAGCATCATCGTTGTTTTGGGAACTCAAGTTTGTAAAGTATTTGTTTAAATAATTGACTTTAAAACAATTTGTTTGTATTTTTGTAAACAATTTGAGTTTATTCTTTATAAATTACAACTATAAAATTATAACTAAATTCCTATATCACAATATAATATTAGAGATCAAATATGGAGGAGAATTTAATTGAATATGACGAAAGTTCCATCAAATCCTTAGATTGGCGTGAACATATTCGCTTGCGACCGGGTATGTACATTGGTAAATTGGGTAATGGTACTTCTCCTGATGATGGTATTTATATTTTATTCAAGGAGGTTTGTGACAACTCTATTGACGAGTTTGCCATGGGCGCCGGTAAAAAGATTGAGATCAAACTTACTGACGAAGGCATTCTTTCGATCAGAGACTACGGACGCGGTATTCCCTTGGGAAAAGTAATAGATTGTGTTTCAAAAATTAATACTGGAGGAAAGTATGACTCCAAAGCTTTTCAAAAATCTGTTGGTTTGAATGGCGTGGGAACCAAAGCGGTTAATGCTCTATCTTCTTACTTCAAGGTTCAGGCTTTCAGAGATGGCTTGACCAAGGTTGCCGAATTTGAAAATGGAGAGCTCACTAAAGATTATCCACAAATATCAACGGATCAGCCTAATGGAACCTATGTTGAGTTCCATCCGGACAACAACATCTTCAAAGGATTTAAATTCAATGATGAATATCTCGTCGAAAGAATTTGGGATTATGTTTACCTGAATACCGGCTTGAACATACATTTCAATGGAGAAAAGTATTTTTCAAAAAATGGTTTATTGGATTTGCTATCCAATCGTGTGGATGTAGAGAGGCTGCGCTACCCTATCATCCATTTGAAGGGAGAGGATATTGAAATTGCCATGTCTCACGGAAACCACTATGGCGAACAATATGTCAGCTTTGTCAATGGTCAGAATACGACCCAAGGTGGTACGCACCTGAATGCATTTAAGGCTGCTATTGTGAAAACCATTCGTGATTTTTATGGAAAAAATTTCGATCCTCAAGATATCAGGACTGCTATTGTTGCAGCTGTTAGTGTTAAAGTACAGGAACCTGTTTTTGAATCTCAGACCAAAACAAAATTAGGCTCTGCCAATATTGGTCCAGATGGTCCTTCTATTAATACTTTTGTTGCCGATTTCATCAAAAAAGAGCTGGACAATTATCTTCACAAAAATCCCGAAACGGCCAAGGAAATACAACATCGAATTGTACAATCGGAAAGAGAAAGGAAGGAAATTGCCGATATCAGAAAGTTGGCCAATAAAACTGCAAAAAGAGCCAGCTTACACAATAAAAAACTAAGAGATTGCCGTGTGCACTATAATTCCAATCACAAGGAGAAAGAGCGCTCTATGGTTTTTATCACTGAAGGGGATTCTGCAAGTGGATCAATTACTAAATCTCGTGACGTGAACTTTCAGGCAGTTTTCAGTTTAAGGGGAAAGCCTCTGAATTGCTTCAACCTAACTAAAAAGGTTGTTTATGAAAATGAAGAATTTAACCTGCTACAGCATGCTTTGGATATAGAAAATGGAATGGAGGATCTCCGTTATAATAAGATTATCATCGCAACAGATGCTGATGTTGACGGCATGCACATCCGCTTACTGCTTTTGACTTTCTTTTTGCAATTTTTCCCTGAATTGGTTTCCAATGGACATTTATTTATTCTAGATACTCCGCTTTTCCGAGTCAGAAATAAAAAAACAACCAACTATTGTTACAGCGAGGAAGAAAAACTCAGCTCTATGAAAAAGCTTGGGAAGGATTGTGAAGTAACGAGGTTCAAGGGATTGGGAGAAATTTCACCAGAGGAATTCAAACAATTTATTGGGGAGGATATTCGATTGACTCCAGTGAGAATGTCCAGTACGACCAATATCGATGATTTATTGTCCTACTACATGGGCAAGAATACACCTTCGCGACAAGACTTTATCATTGATAATCTCAGATTAGAACTAGATGAGCTGGAAATGACGGAAGAAATGGTTTGATTTTTAGAGATTTCTCGATTTCAATTGATGGACTAAATTTTGCTTTGTCCCTCAATTTTATTATCATTGCAGGTTAGCAAGAACTTTTGTTTTGAATTATTGTAAATCAATAGTTATATATTACCTGCTATGGCAAAAAATACCAACAACCCTCAAAAAAAC